>NZ_JBIUCZ010000037.1:0-29601 GCF_047975845.1 Sphingomonas mangrovi
GGCCTCACACCCTACGAATACATCGCCAAGCTCTGGACCTCAGAGCCAGAACGCTTCATCGTCAATCCGATCCACCAGATGCCGGGACTGAACACCTAGCCCCTGGCCGGAACGAGCGTCCGGTCGCGTCGCTGCCGCTGGGCGACGAAGGCGGCGAACGCGTCGCTGTCGAGCGGGCGGCTGACGTGATAGCCCTGGATCAGGTCGCAGCCTTCGGCCTTCAGGAAGCCGAACTGCTGCTCCGTCTCCACCCCTTCGACCGTCACCGACATGCCGAGCGACACGCTCATCGCGACGACGGCGCGCAGGATCGCCACGCTCTCGGCGTCGTCCGGCACCTGCTGGACGAAGCTCTGGTCGATCTTGATCTTGTCGAACGGGAATTTGCGGAGGTAGCCGAGCGACGAATAGCCGGTGCCGAAATCGTCCATCGCGATCCGGATGCCCGAATCGCGAAGCTCCGAAAGCGTGTGGAGCGTCGTCGCCTCGTTCATCAGCAGCACGCCTTCGGTGATCTCCAGTTCCAGCCGCTCCGGCGGCAGCGCGGCGGCCGCCAGGGCCGCGTGGATCACATCGGCGAGCGCACGGTCGCGGAACTGCGCCGGCGACAGGTTGACCGCGACGCTGATGTCGCCCGGCCATGTCGCCGCTTCGGCGCATGCGGTGCGCAGCACCCATTCGCCCAGCGGCAGGATCAGCCCCGTCTCCTCCGCCAGACCGATGAACTCGGTGGGCGCGATGAGACCGCCGGCCGGATCGCGCCAGCGGACCAGCGCCTCCGCGCAGGTCACCCGTTGGGTGTGCGCGTCGACGACCGGCTGGTAGCGTAGCTCGAGGTGCCCCTCGCTCAGCGCGTGCCGCAGCCCGGCCTCGAGCATGCGCCGCTCGTGGTTCCGCTCGCTGAGCGTCGGGCTGTATCGGCGGAACGTGCCCTTGCCGTCCGCCTTGGCGGCGTAGAGCGCCAGATCGGCATCGCGCAGCAGCTCTGCGGGGACGCTGCCGTCTTCCGGCGCCCAGGCGAAGCCGACGCTCGCCCCCAGATGGATCGCCTGGCCGTTGAGCAGGAAGGGGCGCAAGCCGATCGTGTCGACGATCCGCTTCGCCACCATCTCGACCTCACCCGCTGTGGTCGCGCTCAGCTGCAGGATCGCGAATTCGTCCCCGCCCAGGCGTGCGACGACGTCGCCCTCCTGCACGACGGCACGCAATCGATCGGCGACCATGCGGAGAATGGCGTCCCCGGCGGCATGGCCGTGTGTGTCGTTGACCGGCTTGAACCGGTCCAGGTCGAGCATCAGCACCGCGAAGGCGCGATCCTGGTCGGCCCGCGACGCGGCATGCACGGCCAGCAGGTCGAAGAACCGCGTGCGGTTCGGCAGCCCGGTCAGCGGATCGTTGAAGGCGAGGTTGCGGATCCGCGCCTCGGTCCGCAGCCGCTCGCGCTGGTCGCGCACCGCGATGACGGTCTGCAGCTTGTGGCCGAGCGCCAGGTCGCAGCGCAGCACGCGCACCGGCACCGCCTGCCCACCGGCACCGATCAGTTCGGCCTCGCGCTCCTCGCGCTCCGGCAGGCCCGATACGTCCAGTCCAGGCAGCAGCACGCTCAGCTGTTCGCCGGCCAAGGCGCCGGGGTCGCGCCCCGACAGGCGTTCCATGCTGTTGTTCGCGGTGACGACGGCATCGCCTTCGCAGATCAGCAGGCCCTCCAGCGCCACGTCGGCGAGTTCGCGCAACCGTTTGCGATCGTCGCGCAGCCGCGCCTTCGCGCTGAGATCCAGCCGCCAACCCACGATCGCGAGCGCGATCAGCGACAGGGAAACGCCGGCGACGACCGGCGTGATGGCGTGCGGGGATACGGCGAAGTCGGGGAATCGTCGTCGCGGATCGAAGTGCAGCGTCATCGCCGCCATGCCGCAGAAGTGCAGCAGCGCTATCGATGCCATCAGCAACGGCGCCGCCAGCCGCCGATAGCGCCGGTCGCGGCTCGCCGCCGCCACCATCGCCAGCCCCGAGAGCGGCAGGCTCATGACGATGGAGGAGAAGACGAGGCCGTGGCTCCATTTGACGGTGCCCCGAACGAGATACGCCGCCTGGCCGACATAGTGCAGCGCCGCGACGCCGACGCCGAGCATCAGTCCGGCGGCGAACTGCCGCGCGACGCGGCGGCTGCCGAGCGACGCGAACACGCCGGCGCCGATCCCGACGATGGCGCAGAGCAGCGACAAGGCGGTGAGCACGGGTTCGAACGCGGCGGGCATTCCCGGCTTGAACGCGAGCAGCACGATGAAGTGGGTGGCCCAGGCGGTGCAGCCGCTCGCGGCGACGGCGACCGCGCCCCACCGCTTCCGGTGGCGGCTGGCGGCGCGTGCGGCATGGTGGCCGATCGCGAACGACGCATAGGTCCCGATCGCGCAGACGATTCCGGCGAGCAGCAGAAGGCGCCCGTCATGGGCGTGCCGCACGCACGCGACCACGGATGCCAGCATCGCGACCATATTCTTCTGTATAGAACGGCAACGCCGGCACATTCGGTTCGGGATCAACAATTTGCGATGCCGCCGCTCGCATCGGACGGCTTGGACCCGTCTGCTGCCTGTCCAACCCCCGCGAACTACGCTAGCAGCAACCACCCGCCGGCCAGAGCGGCGAGCAGGACTGGATCGAATGGCGCACGACACGACGACGGATCCGGAAGAAGGCGGTCCTGCCCGTACGCTGACGCTCGACATGGTCGATGCGCTCGGCCGCAAGATCGTACGCGGCGACTATGCCGACGCGGCGTTTCCGACCGAGGCGGAGCTCACCAAGGAACATGGCGTCAGCCGCTCGGTCACGCGCGAGGCGGTCAAGATGGTGACGGCCAAGGGTCTGCTGCGCGCCAAGCCCAAGATCGGCACCTTCGTGCAGCCGCTCGACCACTGGAACCTGTTTGACGTCGACGTCCTGCGCTGGCTGATGGAACAGAAGCTCTCGCGCGCGCTGTTGCGCCAGTTCAACGAGATGCGGCTGATCGTCGAACCGCAGGCGGCCGCCTGGGCGGCGCGGCGCGCGACCCCCGCGCAGGTGACGGCGATCCTGGCGGGCCTGAAGCGGATGCAGGCCGCGGCGGAAGGCCGCGACGATGCGCTCGACGCCGATATCGCCTTCCATGTCGCCGTCCTGCGCGCCACGGGCAATCCGTTCCTGTCGCAGTTCCGCGACATCGTCGCGACGGCGCTGCACGCCTCGATCCGCGTCACCAACCGCCAGGCGCAGGGGAAGGCCTGCATCCCGGACCACGAGGCGGTGTACCAGGCGATCGCCGCGGGCGAGCCGCAGCGCGCGAGCGAGGCGATGGCGAAGCTGATCGAAGACGTCCTGGCATACCTGAACCGAGCAGCGTTCGACGACTGATCGCCGCGTCGCAGTCGGTGCGCGTTGCATCAGCGACGTTTCGGGACTTCTGCGCCGGTCGGCGGCAAGGACCGACCCCGGCCACTCCCACCTTCAGCCGAAGCATATGCCAGAACCACGTAATAGCCGCCCTGCGGGCTCTGCTGCGCGCGAGGAAGGTTGTCACTGCCACGAAAATAAGTAGGACTTGACCGATAATAAGTGAAAGCCGGACGACATCCTTGTCGGATCACCGGCCGACCTGCACGAGGAGAGTATCGTGAAGAAGCGTCTTGCGGCAGCGCTGGCTGCGACGGCCCTCGTGTCGGTAACGGCGAACGCGCAGGCGCCCGCGCCGCAGGGCAAGCCGGGCCCCGCAGATCCGATCTTCCTCGACCATCCCTCGATGGATCGCAACGCGGTGGTGATGCCCGCGCCGGATGCCAAGCCGCTCAAGCCCTTCTTCGCCGCCCACGCCGTGCTCGACGCGTCGATCGCACAGGCGCCGGACGGACGCTGGTTCCTGACCGGCACCGTGCTGCGCGAGGGACGGCGCGACGGCATCCAGCTGTGGGTTTCGAAGGACGAGGGCACGTCCTGGCAGGCGCTCGGCGTGGTGCACGGCGCCGGGCACCGCTACCTCGCACCCGACATTCAGATCCGCGGCGACCGGATGCTGCTCGCCTTCGCCGACGACAACGGATGCGCGCACGTCGCGACGGGGTCGGTCGCGCGGCCAACCGGGGGCTTCGTCGAAAGCCCCTGCCTGGTGCCGGACGCGAGCGACGTCTCGGTCTTCCTCGACGACGACGGCACTCCCTATCTGCTGTGGGACGGCGGCCGTATCGCCAGGCTCACGCCCGATCTCGCCAGGCTGGCCGAGGCTCCGCGCTTCCTCAAGCCGGACCCTGCGCTGTTCGCCGTCGATCCGCCCGCGGGCAAGGACTGGCCGGTCCGCCTGCGCATCGGCAAGGCCGGCGCGTCGATGTTCAAGGTCGACGGGCAATATGTCGTCACCGCCAGCGAGGTGACCGGCCGGATGCGCACCGCGACCGACGACGTCTATATGGCGACCGCCCCCTCCCCCTACGGCCCCTTTTCCAAGCGCTTCCTGGCGGTGCCGCACGCCGGACAGACCAATGTCGTCCGCACCCGTGACGGGCGACTGGTCGCCAGCTACAATCCGCGCTGCGAAGACGATTTCGCGATGTTCTGCGAGCAGGTCGGGCTCGTGCCCTTGGAGCGCGCGCCCGACGGCCGGTTGCGGCAGGCGGGATCGGTGCTCACCGAGAACAGCGCGGTCGCCGACCGCCAGGCGCTGGTGCCCGGGGAGACGATGCGCGACCCGTCCGTCGCGCTTGGGGGCGACGGCGCCTATTATCTGGTCGGCACGCAGAAGGGCTTCGGCTTCCAATATCCCGAAGGCGGGGTGACGCTCTATCGCTCCACCGATCTCAAGCGCTGGTCGTCGCAGAAGATGATCTTCGACTGGAAGGGGCTGGGCTACACGTTCAAGAATGTCGCCGAACTCTGGGCGCCCGAAATCCGCTGGGTCGCGCGCGACCGGACCTATTATCTCGCCTTCTCGGTCATGGAGCGCGACGTCGGCGGCAAGACCTGGCTGTTCCGCTCCACGAGCGGCAAGGCCGAGGGGCCTTACGTCAACGTCGCCGACAGCTATTTCGTCGAGGGAATCGACGGTTTCCCGTTCGAGGACGAGAGCGGCGTCTACCTGCTCTGGGGCGGTGGCCGCATCGGCAAGCTCAACGCCGCGCGCGACGGGTTCGAGGGGCCGGTCCGCCGACTGGTCGACACCGACGGCGAGAACGTCGGCTACGAGGGTAACGGGCTCATCAAGGTCGGCGACACCTATTTCCTCACCGGCGCCGAGTGGCACGGCCCGCTGCGCACCGACGGCACCTACGACATGATGTACGGCACGTCGAAGTCGCTGTTCGGCCCCTACAGCAAGCGCCGGCTGGCCGTGCCGCATGGCGGCCACGGCACCGCGTTCCGCGATGCGCAAGGGCGCTATTGGTACACGATGTTCGGCAACGACACGACCGCACCGTGGCGCCGGCACTTCGGGCTGGTGCCGATCACGATCACGGGCGACCGCATCGAGGTGCCGCCGATCGAGCGCTGAGATGCGCCGCGCGGGGGGGCAGCCTGACTCCCGCCCGCGGCGGGGAAGTGCCGGTGACGGAGGCCTGCGTTCGCGCACCGTGAGCGAGAGGCCGGTCTAAAATGCGGCGATCTTCGACATCCGAACGCGGATCCCGCTCTGGACGACCGGCAGTGGCGCATCGTTACATGATCGAACACCACGCGAGGGCTCCGGTCGAGCGCCTCCTCGGCGGGCTGACAGACGTCGCGCTCCCGGCGCGCCGACCCCCGTCGAGATCCCCGACCCGCGCATACTCGCCGGGCCACACAGCCCGCACCATCCTGCCTTTTATCGCCGCCTGCCCAACCGATCAGCGCACCGCCGCGTTCGCCCAGGTGGTGACGACCGGCAGGTCGCTGCCGTGCGTCTGCGTGCGGGTGACGAGTTCCACCGTCCGGACGCCACGGATGTCCGCCGACAGGTTCTGCGCCGCCGCACCGAATGCGACGGGCGTGCTGGACGCGAGCAGGCGGCCGTCGCCGTAGACGAAGAACCGCACGCGATCGCGGGTGTTGCGGGTAGAGTCGTCGACGCCGACCAGCGCCTCGAACCGGCGATGGCGGGCGGTGTTGCGGACCTCCAGGCGCGACTGGGCGAGGATGCCGATGCCGGTGTCGTACGGCTTGCCCGCGATCTGCAGCGTCTGATCGTACGGGGTCGCGTCGGCGCGTACGCCGCCCCAGCCGGCATAGACCGGACGCTCCCCAGTATCGCGCGTGCCGCTCCACTGGCCGATCATGCGATGCACCACCGGATCGACTTCGGGCGCGACGATGCCGTCCTCCGCCACGTTCACATCGCCGGGGATCTCTGACAGGTACATGCCGTCCTTGAGCCGCCGCTCGCCGCGGACCTCGAAGATCAACGTCTCGCGCGGGGCGAGCTTCAGCGTCGTCTCCCCGGTGAAGGGCGCGCGCGCGGTGCCGCTCCACAGGTCGCGCAGCGTGATCGGCGAACCCTCGGCAAGCTTCAGCTGCTTGGCGGTCAGGTTCACCTCCGCGGCCGCCAGGCCGCGGTTGAAGACGGCGACGGCCTTTCTGCCGCCCGCCAGCGTCTTGACGAGGATCTGCACGTCGTCGGTGGCATAGGCGATCACGGCCTGGTGCCCGCCCGGATCCTGGTTGACGCCGACGATGGCGGCGTTGCCCCAGATGGCGAGCAGGCTCTGCGGCGCGTCGCGCAGGTCGTAGCCGATCAGCAGCGGGGCGTTGATCATCGCCCACAGCGCGAAGTGCGAGCGGGCCTCCGTCAGATGCTTCTCGTCAAAGTCGCCGTGGCCGACGAACAGCATGTCGGGATCGTTCCAGGCACCCGGCTTCGCATAGAATTCGCGGGTGGCGGCGCTGTCGAAATTGTGCAGCATGCGCGTCCAGTTCGGGGTGATGTCCTGGCTGGTGCGCCACAGATGGCCGATCTGCTTGCCCCAGCGCCGCACGTCGGCGCTGCCCCAGGTGCACAACGAAAGGATGTAGTCGCCGTCCGAATTGGCGCGATCGAGCGCCGCGGCGACCTCCGCATAGAGCGCCTTCACCGCATCGACGTCGGTGCGGTTGATCGACGCCTGGTCGATGAGCGGCGCGAACGGGCGATAGCCGTTCTGCGCGACCACGGGCGCATCGGGCGCGTAGACGTTGATGCCGCACGCATCGACCTTCAGATAGTCGAAGCCCCATTCGCGGAAGAACAGCGCGACGTCCTGTTCGACATGGCCGTGGAGGCCGACCTCGCGCTCCGCCGTCGAGCCCTCCGGCAGGTTGGGCGAGTGGAGATCATAGGCCTGCGAACAGGCGTTACGGCCGATGTCGGAATAAAGACCGGCCTTCAGCCCCATCGCGTGCAGCCGGTCGGTGAAGGGCCGGAAGCTGCTGTCGCCGCCCTTGCGCTCGGCAGACGGGAAGATGCGGGTGCGGATCAGCAGGCGGCCGTCGCCGGTCCGCCGCTTCAGCCACCAGCCGTCGTCGATGTTGACATAGACGTAGCCCAGCCGGGCCAGCCCGCTGTCCACCAGCTTTTGCGCCGCCCCCAGCACCTTGTCCTCGTCGACCTCGGTGCGGAAGGCGTTCCACGAGCTCCAGCCCATCGGCGGGGTGCGCGCGGTCTTGCGCTCGGGCAGGGTCCAGCGCCCGGCCGGCGTCAGCGGATCGCGCTTCGGCTCGGCACATGCGGGGGAGGCGACGCCGATGGCGGCGGCGATCGCGAGGGTGGCGGCGGCACGGGTCAGAAGCGGCATGATACAGGTTCCGGTCTTGGGCCGCGCCGTCAGGCAGCGAGGGTGCTGCGCGTCCGGATCTGCCGCGCGTACAGTGCGGCGCCGTAGCCGGGGGGATGCGCGGGCTCGGCAGGCGTGAAGCCGCCGGCGTCGCGCAGGATCGCAGCGAAGGTCTCGCGTACCACCGGCTGGTTCGTCAGCACGCCGCCGGACCACGACACCGGCACGACCGCCGCGTCGGCGAAGCCGAGGGTGCGGCGCAGTGCGACGGCGTGGTCGGCCAATTCGCGGGCGGCGGCGTGCAGGATGGCGCGGGCGCCCGCGTCGCCCTGTTCGGCCGCGCGCGAGACGAGCTCGGCAAGCCCGGCGATGTCGCCGCGGGCCATGCTGTCCGGCCCGGTCACGCGCTCGCACAGGTCGAGGTCGTTCTCGAGCGCCAGCGCCTCGGTCACGATCGCATGGAGCGGCCCCATCGCCGCCCGACCGTCGCTCATCCGGGAGAACAGGGCGAGGCCCTGGATGGCGATCCAATAGGCGGAGCCCTCGTCGCCGAACACCTCGCCCCAGCCGCCGACGCGCGCCGACCGGCCCTGGCACTCGCCGTAGCCGATCGATCCGGTGCCGGCGACGATGTTGATCCCGTCCGCACAGGCGAGCGAGCCCGCCCAGCCGCACACCATGTCGTTGCCGCAGCGATAGCGGTCGTGCCCGAGCAGCCGGCCGCAGGCGGCGTGCAGCAGCGGATCGGCGACTCGGTCCTCGCCATAGGCGGGCAAACCGAAGAAGACGAAGCCGAACACGTCGGGCGTCGCACCCAGCGCCGTGCAGATGGCGGCTATGCCCTCGTCAAGCCGGCGCACCGCCTCCTCCACCCCGACCTGCAGGTGGTAGGTGGTGCCGGTGACCGCGCGTGCGATCACCGTGCCGGCAGCGTCGATGCAGACGAACTCGGTCTTCGTCCCGCCGCCGTCGACGCCCAGGAAGCAGTCGCCGTCGATCATGCCTGCGCGGCGTGGATCCGCACGCCCTGCACCACGCGGTTGACGGTGCCGCTGGCGTTCGGCGTGTCCGGCGTGAGGCCGAGCCGCAGCGAGACGTTCAGCCCGAACAGCTGCGCGGGCACGATGAAGGGGAAGAGCAGGTCCGCGTCCGCCGCGCCCGACAGGCCGGGTACGGCGATCTGCACCGTCTCGTCGTCTCGGGCCGCGATCACCACCACCGCACCGCAGCGGCCGTCGGCGCGCAGCTCCGCGACCAGATCCTCGTCGTAGCGGCGGGTCAGCGGATCGTTGGACAGGAACACCACCGCCAGCGTCCGCTCGGTGATGATCGTCTTGGGCCCGTGGCGGAAGCCGAGCGGGGTGTCGAACGCGGTCACCACGGCGCCGTCGCTCAACTCCATCAGCTTGAGCGCGGCCTCGCGCGCCAGCCCCTTGAAAGGCCCGCTGCCGAGATAGACTACCCGCTGGAAATCGCGCTGCGCCAGCGCCGCCACCACCGGCTCGGCGCGGGCGAGCACGTCGGCGACCGCGTCGGCGATCGCCGGCACGCGCGCCTCCATCGCCGCGATCCCGCCGAGGCTCGACAGCGCCGCCAGCATCATCGCGCTGAAGCTGGAGGTCATGGCGAAGGCGCGGTCGTGCGTCTCCTCCGGCAGGACCAGGACGTAGGCCCGGGCGCCAGCGCGGCCGGCAAGCTGGCCCTCGGCGTTGCAGGTGACGATCAGGTGGTGGGCATCGCGGACATGCGCGTCGAGCAGGTCGACCGCGGCGACGCTTTCCGGGCTGCTCCCCGAACGGCCGAAGGACACCAGCAGCGTCGGCTCGTCGGCGCGCAGATACAGGTCGGGCGAACTGACGATGTCGGTGGTGGCGATCGCCTCCACGCAGCGGTCGAGCGTGCGCGACAGCACCGGCGCGAGGCATTCGCCGATGAAGGCGGAGGTGCCCGCCCCCGTCAGCACGATGCGCAGGTCGGGACGCGCCAGCAACGGGGCGAGGAACGCCTCGATGGCTGCCTGCTGATCGCGCAGCAGCGCCTGGGTGGCGCGCAGCGTGTGCGGCTGCTGTTCGATTTCCCGTTGCGTCCACGTCACGGCGGCGGGCGCCTCGGCCGAAGCGGCGAGCATGGTGTCAGACATTGGGGTGACAGGCTCCGTGATACGCATCGAGCGTGGCGCCGACATGGGCCATGACGAGCTCGGCGGGGTCGAAGGATGCGCGGCCGTCGCGCGCCGCGAGATAGGCGAGCGGCAGATACTGGCTGACGAGCGCCAGCGGCAGCTTCACCTCGCGCAGATTGGCGAACAGCGTTTCCTGCGCGTTGGCGATCGCCGGATCCGGCCAATAATAGCGGATGCGGTCGGACAGGCTGTACTGGAGCTGCAGATCGAGCGCGTCGCCGCTCTCGTGATAGTATTTGCGCCAGTTCTTCGGCTCGGCATGCATCCGCTCCAGCGTCACGCGGCGCAGCCCGGCACGCCGCTCCGGCGCTACCAGTTCCGCCTCGATCGCGTCGAGCGCCCATAGCGCCTCGCGCAGCGCGAAGGTGACGCCGGGGCCGACCTTCAGGATCGCGAAATGGTCGCGGACGAGCGCGGCGAGGCCGGCCGCGGTCTGATAGTCGGTCGAATGCGCCTCGAACACCAGATGGTCGACGGGTTCGATCGCGCGGCTGAGCGCGGTCGCCCGGTCGGGGCGGTATTCGACGACCTTGTCGTGGTCGAACTCGACGCCGGGCTGGACGACGGTCGCGATCACGCGATCCCAGGCGGCGGAAAGGCCGCGGTCGCGGAACAGGTCGCGGTGCATGTCGACGGTGGCGATCGCCGCCTCGGGCGTGGTGACGGCGAGCTCTTCCAGATCCTCGGCCGCGCCGCCCGGTACCGGCACTTCGGTACCGATGACGTAGACGGGCGCATCGTCTGCGTCGCCGGTGAAGGCGTCCTCACACGCTCGCGCCAGCCGCGCCGCGCGATCGGCGATCGTCGTCTCCGGCAGCGGGACGGGATCGTCGGCGCAGCTCATCGAGCAGTCGAGATGGATCTTGCGGAAGCCGGCGCGGACGTAATCGGCGACCAGCACCTCCGCCTTTGCCATCGCCTCCGCCGCGGGAAGTGCGGTCCAGGCGTTGGGGCCGAGGTGATCGCCGCCAAGCACCAGCCGGTCGAGCGGGAAGCCGACGCGGTCGGCGATCGCGCGGACGAAGTCGCGGAAGTCCGCCGGCACCATGCCGGTGTAGCCGCCGTCCTGGTTCACCTGGTTGGAGGTCGCCTCCACCAGCGTGATCGACTGGCCGGTGGCGAGCGCGTGGCGCAGCGTCGCCTCGATCACCAGCGGGTGCGCCGAACAGACCGAGGTCAGGCCGATCGGTTCGCCTGCCTTGTGCCGCATCACCATGTCGAGAATTGGTTGCACGAGAGCTCCTTTCCCCTGTGCCGTAGCGCTGAAGCGCAATGTACGCAAGCTAACGAAACATACCGAAACTATTCGCTCGGCGCGACCGTTTCCGTGTCACCGGCGTCGGGTTCGATCGCCAGCAGCAGCGAAGCGGTCAGCGCGAGCAGGATTCCTACGGTCTTGAGGGCGCCCGGCACGACGCCCAGCACCACCAGCGACAGCAGCGCGGTGGCGAGCGGCGCGCCGGCGTTGGCGAGCGGCGCGACGATAATCGCCTTGCCGTAGCGGAAGGCGAACACCAGCGTCAGCGCGCCGATCGCGTTCAGCACCTGGATCAGCGCGGCGAGCCCCGGGCCGCTCAGGCCCCAGTTGATCGGCTGCGAGAAGTCGGTCATCGCCCAGGCGATCGGGATCAGCACCAGGCCGGACAGCATCATGTAGACGAAGATGCTCTCGGCGGACATGACGTGGTTCGCCGCCTTCATGAAATAGGCCTGCACGCCCCAGCACAGCATCACGACCATCGCGGGCACCAGCCAGCCGCCCGCCTGGATGCCCCCTGCCCCGCCCGGCGCGAAGTCGAAGGTCGGGAGCGCCAGCAACGCCAGCAGGATGCCGAACGCGCCGAGCTTGCCGGTCCGCTCCCCCATCAGCAGGAACGACAGCGCGATGGTCACCACCGGCGACAGCGAGATGATCGGAAAGATGAGGTACGCCGGCCCGCGCGCGACGGCGTAGAACAGGACCATCTGCCCGCCCGCGCCCAGCAGCCCCACCGCGAGACCGTGGCCGATCGCGCGCGGCGATCGGTCGAGCCGCCAGCCCGCCTGAGCCAGCACCACCAGCGCTGGCGGGATCATCGTCAGCGCCCAGACGCAGTAGACCAGCGTCTCGGGAAAGCCGTTCTGCGGGGAAAGCCCCGAAAACGCGCCCCAAATGCCCCATAGCACCACGGTGACGATCGCGTAGAGGAGCCACACGCGCCGGCCGGGCGCCGTCTTTGCCACCGACGCCATCACGCGGTCGCCTTCGGGGTGGCGCGTACCAGCAGGAACCGCTTGAACGCCGCCTGCAACCGGTGCTCCGGCCCGCGGGCGGTGCCGAGCGCGCGGCCGGTGAAGCCGTCCTCCAGCGCGTACGATCCCTTGCCAAGCCCGCGCAGGGTGATCGGCCCGTCCCAGCTGTCGGCGTAGAAGGCGTAGTGGAGCGCGCCGTCCTTCTCGATCGCATGCCCCTCCGGCTTGTCGAAGCCGAGGTCGTAGAGGCCGCCCAGATAGGTGCCGCGCGACAGCATGTGGGTCTTGTAGAGGCCGAGCCACTTGCGCCAGACTGCCTCCTTGGCGTCCGTCAGGACGAAGCCGCCGGGCGGCAGCTTGTTCTCGGGGTCGGGCGCGTCCTTCGGCCAAGTGAACTTGGTCGAGGGGATCGCGCCGACGCCGTAGGTGGAGGCGAAGTCGTCGCCGCCGTCGCTCAGCTCGACATGGTCGCCGGCATAGGGGGCCGACGGGCCCATCAGCGCCTTGAACGTCTTGCCCTTGTGGCGGACCTGCCACGAAGATTCGGGGTCGGACGCGGGCGTGTTGTTCATCGCCGGGATGTTGTGGAAGGCGAAGCTGTCGCCGCACGGGCAGATCTCGATCACCGCTTCCGGGTTGATCGCGATCGCCTCGTCGTACAGCACCTTCCAGAAGTCCTGCAGCTTCTCAAACGACTCCTCGGGCCGGGCATGGTTGTGCGCCGGATTGTAGCAGGGCGCGACGCCGTTCAGATGCTGGCCGTCGAGCTTCAGCCCCTCGAACCCCCAGTCGCCGATGATCTGGCGCACCAGCTTGCGGTGATAGTCGATCACCGGCGCATAGGCGGGGCACAGCGTATAGGCGTTCCACCAGGTGACGTTCTGCACCGCGCCGCTCTTGTCCAGCAGGAGCATGTCGGGATGGTCGCGCAGCAGCTCGGTGCCCGGGTCCACCGCCAGCGGCGCCAGCCACAGGCGCGGGCGCATGCCGTCCGCCTTGATGCGGGCGGTGAACGCCTGCATGTCGGCGTCGCCGCGCGGGTATTTGGCCGGGTGGAGGCGCCAGTCGCCCTCGGCCCGCTGCCAGCCGTCGTCCAGCACCGCCCATTCGAAGCCGAGCTCCTTGGCCTTGGGCAAGGTGCCGTACACCTGCTCGGGGGTGTAGTTGCGGTCGTACCCCCAGGCGCACCAGATCGCGCCGTAGCTGGAGTCCGGGATCCTGGGTGCCGCGACGCCGCGCTCGCCCATGATGCGGCGATAGGCGTCGAGCGGCGCGAAATAGTCGCCGCGATGCGCCGCGAGGAAGGTGAGCGGCAGCGTGATCGTCTCGCCGGGCGGCAGCAGCTTCGGCTCGCCCCCCGACATGCCGATCCGCGTGCCGGCCGGCTGGGTGGCGACCGGCAGCGACACGAGCCGCGGCTCGCGCTCCAGATGGCCGACCGCCAGGCCCGCGTCGGGATGCCACACGACCGCGACCGGCGTGCCGCCGCCATAGTCGGAGCCGTTCATCCCCATGAAGTTGCGCTGCTCGAAGCTCGGCAGCACCGGCTGCGCCCAGTCGCGCCGATCGGGATAGGAGGCGCCGGCAAAGGTCCACGCCCCCTTGGGGTGGGCGAGCAGATCGTGGGTGGCGACGTGCCAGCCGGCCACCGCCACCGGCGCCTTGCCGGTGTTGCGATAGGTGACCTCCATGACCGCCACGCCCGGATAGCGATCGAAGAAGCGCACCGACATCCGCTGCTCGATCTCGCCGCCCGCAGTGGCGCGCAGCCGGTGCAGCCGGCCCGCGCCGTGGGCGCCGCCCGCGATCGGCGCCTCGTCGTGCTCGACCAGCAGGAACCGATCGAACGCACGGCCGTCGGCGAGCACCAGCCCGTTCGCCGACGCGAACGGCGTGATCGCGCGGCCGCCATGCGACAGGCGCGAGCGCATCGCTGCGTCGAAGTCGAGGGTCAGCGTTCCGTCCGACAGCCGCACGCCCTTGGGCGGTGCCGCCCAGGCGTCGCGGCAGAGACCCGGCGCCAGCCCCGACAGGGCAGCGACCGCGCCGCCCGCCATGAGGCGTCCGAACAGGGCGCGGCGACTGATGTGGGCGGAGGTCATGCGATGGGCTCTCCTCGAGGCTTCCTGGTTGCGCGCTCGTCGCGGACCCTTTCGGGCTCCACGCGGCACGTCTGCATGAGAAAGAGCTTGCACGATGGCCGGGCGGTGCGCAAACAAAAAGCAGATCGCGAAAGCGCGTTTTGTTTCGTTTCAGCAGCGGAGAGACCGAAGATGACCCTTCTGGTGAGCATGACCGCCCTCGCAATGGCGCTCGGCAGCGCCCCCGCCGCCCTGCCCGCGGCACAGCCGGCGAGCGCCGCGACCTATTCGGAGGCCGATTTCGACACGGTGCGCAAGTTCGACGCGCATGTGCACGCCAACTGGGACGATCCGCGCTTCCTGGACGTCGCCCGCCGCGACAAGTTCGAGATGCTGTCGATCAACGTCGACTATCCCGATTTTCCGCCGCTGCCCGTCCAGGCGACCGTCGCGGACAAGATGCAGGCGGAGGATCGCGGCGAGTTCCACTATGCGACCACCTTCCCGATGGACGGGTTCGGCACGCCCGGCTGGACCGAACGCACCATCGCCGCGCTCGACAAGGCATTCGCCAACGGCGCGATCGCGGTGAAGGTGTGGAAGAACATCGGCATGGTCGCCACGGATGCCGAGGGCAAGCGCGTGTTCCTCGACGATCCGCGTTTCGACGGGGTGATGCGCCATCTCGAGCAGCGCAACATCCCCCTGATCGCGCACCAGGGGGAGCCGAAGAACTGCTGGCTGCCGCTCGACCAGATGACGACGGAGAACGACCGCGCCTATTTCGCGGCGCACCCCGAATATTACATGTACCTCCACCCGGAGGAGCCGAGCTACGAGGCGCTGATGCAGCACCGCGACCGCTTCGTCGCGCGCCATCCCAAGCTCGCCTTCGACGGTGCGCATCTGGCGAGTCTGGAGTGGAGCGTGGACGAACTCGCCGCCTTCTTCGATCGCTATCCCAATGCGGTGGCCGACCTGGCGGCGCGCTTCTCCAACCTTCAGGTCCAGTCGAACGCGAACCCGGAAAAGGTGCGCGCCTTCTTCCTCAAATACCAGGATCGCATCCTCTACGGGACCGACCTGACCGACAGCCCGCCGGACCCGGCGGCGCGGGCGCAGAACCCGCCGATAACCGACGACTTCGCGAAGGAAGCCGACCGGGTGTGGCGGGCCGACTGGCGCTATCTCGCCACGCCGCTCAGCCAGCGGGTCGATGCGATCGATGCCGACGCCAAGGGGCTGAACCTGCCGCGCGCGGTCGTCGACAAGATCTATTGGGGCAACGCCGCGCGCTTCTTCAAGCTCAAGCAGACGGCACGATAACGCCGCCCAGCGCCGCGATCAGGCGAGGTGCAGGCGGAATCCCAGGCGCTCGGCCGCCGCCTGCATCCCCTCCGCCTCGCCCGCGTCGGTGACGAGATCGTCGATGTCGCCGGCGTTCATGATGCGGTGCAGGCAGACGCGGCCGAACTTCGACCGGTCGGTGACGGCGATCACCTGACGGGCGGCCTTCACCATCTTGCGGTTGAGGATCGCCTCGGGCTCGAAATGGGTGGTGATGCCGCGCTCCAGGTCGAAGCCGTCGACACCCAGGAACAGCTTGTCGACATGCAGGTCGGCGAGCGCGCTTTCGGTCTGCCCGCCGTAGAAGGCGCGATTGCGCCGGCGCAGCGCCCCGCCCAGCATCACCACCGTGATCCGCTCCTTGCGGGCGAGCGCGCACAGGATGTCGAGATCGTTGGTGAGGACGGTGATCTCCTCGTCGTCGGGCAGGTGGTGCGCGATCTGGAGGGTGGTGGTGCCGGAATCGAGCACGACCGAATCCCCCGGCTGGACCATCGCCGCCGCACGCGCGCCGATCCGCGCCTTTTCGTCGATGTGGATCGCGCGCTTGGTCTCCACCGCGGGTTCGGAGACCATGTTGACCACATCGGCGGAGATCGCCCCGCCGTAGGAACGCTCCATCACGCCGCGCTGGGTCAGGAAATGCAGGTCCTTGCGGATCGTCTGCATGGAAACGCCGAACTTCGCGGCGAGCGGCGCTACCTGGACGCTGCCCTGCTCGCGCACCAGCGCGCTGATCCGCTGACGCCTTTCACTCGTGTCCCGGCTCATCGCCCCGTCGCTCCTTGTCGCGCCGGTCTTATCAGTGGGATTGGGCTGAGACAAGAAAGCCACACCTTTCGTTTCGTTTCTGTTTGACAGTTACATGACGGCCAATTTAGCTTGGCGAAAGATATCGAGCGCCTGCGATGCGCTGTCGAACGAAATTCATGAGGAGGGAGCGATGACGCAAGGACGCATGTGGCGACGACTGGCGCTTACCGGGATCAGCGCGGGGGCGCTTCTGGTCGCCAATGCCGCCTGGGCTCAGGACGCGCAGACGCCGGTCGCGCCGCAGGACGGCACCGCCGACACCGAGACCGCCGCCCCCTCGCCCGATCAGGTGCTCTCCGATCCCGCCGCGCAGACCGCCGGCGTCGCCCCGGGCGAGATCGTGGTCCGCGGCGTGCGCGGCAGCCTGTTGCGGTCGATCCAGGCGAAGCGCAACGCCGACACGATCGTCGACGCGATCTCCGCCGAGGAGCTCGGCAAGTTCCCCAACCGCAACGTCGCCGAGGCGCTGGCCAACATCCCCGGCGTGACCGTCGGGCGCGACGGCCGCGGCGAGGGGCGCAACATCACGGTCCGCGGCCTCGGCCAGAACTTCGCCATCACCACGCTCAACGGCCGCATCCTGCCGACCGACGGCTCCGACCGCTCCTTCGCCTTCGACGTGCTGCCGTCCGAAGTCATCTCCGGCGCCGAAGTGCAGAAGGCGGTGCGCGCCTCCGAGCTGGAGGGCAGCATCGGCGGCAACGTCGACCTGCGCACCGCGCGCCCGCTCGACCGCCCCGGCCTCCACGCCTCGGCGGGGATCGAGGGCCAGTACAACGATCTGGTCGACAAGGGCGGCTACAAGGTGACCGGCGTCGTCAGCACCACCTTCGCCGACGACACGATGGGCGTGCTCCTCGCCGGCAGCTACAACAAGTACAAGTTCCGCACCGACAACCTCGGCGAATATTCGATCACCGACGGGACGGAGGCCGGCTACGGCGTCGACTTCAACGGCGACGGGGCCATCAATCCGGACGAAAACGGCCCGGCCTATATCTGGCCGGACTATTACAGCGTCGGCTACGTCCGCGGCGAGCGCGAGCGGATCGGCGCGGCCGGTGCGTTCCAGTGGAAGCCGTCCGACCGCTTCGAGCTGACGATCGACGGGCTCTACAGCCATTTCGACGTGTCGCAGCACAACTACCGCTCGTCCAACTATCTCAACCCGCTGGGCGACGAGGGCGAACTGCGCTGGGATCCGGACTCGATCACCGTGGACGAGAACAACGTCGTCACCGGCTTCACCGTGAACGACATGGTCTCCGAAGTGCTGACCACCGACGAACCGCGGCGCAGCCAGACCTATCAGATCGGCGGCCGCATCGACTGGGAGGCGAGCGACCGGCTGACCTTCACCGCCGACGCCTATTACGGCAAGGCGCAGGACAACACCGGCGGCGACAACCGCTTCGTGGTCGCCGGCATCCCCGGCGCCTCGGCGAGCTTCGCCACGCGCCGCAACGGCATCCCGGATCTCGCGATCACGATTCCCGGCGGCCGCGGGCTGACCGACGCCACCGACGACGACTTCCGCGCGCACTACATCGGCATCCAGGGCCAGGACATCCAGGACCGCATCAAGAGCGCCAAGATCGACGGCCGCTACGACGTCGACAACGGCAATTTCAAGTCGATCGCCTTCGGCGTCGCCTGGACCGATCGCCAGAAGACGGTGGAGCAGATCGACAACCAGTACACGACCTCGTGCAACTATTGCGGCTATCCGTTCACCTTCGGCCAGATCGGCGCGAACGTGGTGCGGCCGCCGATGGGCGGCAACATCCTGTCGAAGCTGTCGGGCAATTTCCCGCGCAACCTGCCCTATTTCGACATCGACACCTATCTGGCGGCGCTGTCGCGTGCGGACGCCAACCCGGCGGTGCTCAACCCCAACAGCTGCCTTGACGCCGACGGCGCGCCGATCCCCAACTGCACGCTGTCGCCCTATCCCGCCGGCTATTCGAACCAGGTGATCGAGCCCAACCTGCCGGCGTCCTACCGCATCAAGGAACGGACCTGGGCGGGCTACGTCCAGTTCAACCTGGAGGGGCCGCGCTGGCGGGCCGACATCGGCGGGCGGCTGGTCGCCACCGACGTGTCGTCGGTCGGCAACGCCGCCACCATCGCGCGCATCATTCCGCGCGTGGGCACGCAGGACAATGACGTCGACTTCAACCCGGTCGAGCCGATCAACGGCGGCGGCGATTATCTGCGCCTGCTGCCGGCCGCCAACTTCGCCTACGACATCTCCGACGGCTTCCGAGTCCGGCTGGCCGCGTCGCAGGCGATCTCGCGTCCGACCTTCGGCGAGCTGTCGCCGGCGAAGGATGCGACCTCCGCACAGTCGGGCACGTTCATCATCTACGACGCCGGCAACCCCGATCTGGCGCCGACCGAGGCGGACCAGTTCGACGTCTCGCTGGAATATTACCCGTCGAACCGCCTCGCGCTGACCGCCGCCGGCTTCTTCAAGCACATCACCAACTTCGTCTCGGTGGTTCCGGTTGACGTGGTCATCACCCCGACCAACCAGCCGGCGAACCAGCAGCAGAACTTCGACTTCGTCGAATATCAGGTCATCAACGGCGAGAGCGCCAACGTGTACGGCGTCGAGGTCGGGGCGCAGTATTTCCTCGACAACGGCTTCGGCATCCAGGCGAACGCGACCTACAATCACTCGCGCGCGAAATCGGGCGACGTGACCACCGACCTGCCGGGCGCCATCCCCTTCTCCGCCAACGCCAAGCTGTTCTACGAGAACCACGGCATCGGCGCGCAGGTGTCGTACAGCTACCAGGGCGGCTTCACCTACGCACAGTCGGGGAACCTCGGCTACCTGCCGGTCGAGGAAGACGCCTATCACGAGGTGTCGTCCAGCCTGTCCTACGACGTGACGCCGAACATCTCCGCCTATGTCCAGGGATCGAACCTGCTGGGGTCGGCGGTGAAGCGGTTCAACACCTATCGCAACGTGCCGAACTTCTACGAATATTCGGGCCGCTCGTTCTTCGTGGGCCTGCGCGCCCGCCTGTAAGGGTGGACGGAAACGCCGGCAGGTGCGACATCATTGGGGGATATGCGACCGGTCGTGGCGCAGTCCCCCGCAGCACGAGGCGGGCCGCGCCCGGCCGCCCTTCGCACGACGGCTACGCTGCAGCATCCCAATCGGACGGGACGCTGATAGCAAGCCGGAGATTTCCGCCTCGCCGGCTCGCGCCAGAGGCGGCATAGATCGCGGATGGCAACTCGCGGTCCGACGATGAAAGACGCCGATCCGGTCCACCCAGAGGCAGCAATGGCGCCGGGCTATCTGGCCAACCACGCCGCGCGCGTCTTCAATCGCAACGTCGATGCCGCACTCCGCGAGCACGGTCTGTCCCTCAGCCTGCTCGCCCCCCTCCTGCTGCTGTCGTGGCAAGGACCGATGCGGCAACGCGACCTGGTCGTCGCATCGGCGGTGAAGCAGCCGGCGATGGTCGCACTGCTCGCCAAGCTGGAAGCCATGGAGTTGGTGACACGATCGCCCGCACCGGCCGATCGCCGTGCCGCGATCGTCGCGCTGACGGAGGCGGGAAGCCGCATGGCGGAGATCGGCGGCGATGCGCTGCGAACGGAGAACGCCCGCGGGCTCGCGGCACTTTCCGCGCAGGAAGGCGCGCTGCTGGTGTCGCTGCTCCAGCGCCTCATCGCCGGACTGGATCGCGGAACATAAACATCACGCGTGATGTTGATCGCGGCGAGGAGATTCGCCCATGCCTCGCCGCATCCTGATCACCGGCGCCAGTATCGCCGGCAACGCCACCGCCGCCTCGCTGGTCCGCCACGGCTTCGACGTCACGGTGGTCGAACGTGCGCCAGCGTTTCGGGAGGGCGGCCAGAACATCGACGTGCGCGGGGTCGGCCGCGACGTGCTGCGCCGCATGGGGCTGGAGCAGGCGGCGCTGGATCGCGGGACGGGCGAGGAAGGCACCGTCTGGGTCGAAGAGGACGGAACCGAGGCGGCGCGTTTCGAGACCGACGCGGCCACCGGCGACGGTCCGACCGCGGAGATGGAGATCCTGCGCGGCGATCTCGCCCGCCTGCTGTACGACGCGGCGAGGGACGATGCCACCTTCCGCTTCGGCGATCGCATCGCAGCGATCGCCGAGGACCCGCACACCGCGATCGTCACCTTCGAGAGCGGCGCCATCGAGCGTTACGATGCGGTGATCGTCGCCGAGGGGGTGGGCTCTTCGACGCGCGAACGGATCTTCGCCGGCGAAAACGACCCGCGCTGGCTCGACCTGACACTCGCCTATTTCACCATCCCGCGGACGCCGGGCGACGATCGGATGTGGCGCTGGTACAACGCGCCCGGCAAGCGCAGCGTCTCGCTGCGGCCCGATCGGCACGGCACGACGCGTGCGATGCTGTCGCTGCAGAAGCAAGCGGCGGGCGAGCAGGACTGGGACGTCGGCCGGCAAAAGGCATTTCTCCGCCGGTGCTTCGCCGATGCCGGGTGGGAGACGCCGCGCATCCTCGCGGCGATGGACGACACCGACGACTTCTACTTCGACGTGCTCCGCCAGGTACGGATGCCGCGCTGGTCCTCCGGCCGCGTGGTGCTGACCGGCGATGCGGCCTGGTGCGCGACGCCGGTCGCGGGCGTCGGCGCGACGCTGGCGGTGACCGGCGCCTATGTGCTGGCCGAGGAACTGGCGCGCCACGACAGCGTCGCCGCAGCGTTCGGGGCCTACGAACAGCACATGCGGCCGATGGTCGAGGACGGGCAAGCCGTCCCCAAGATCGCCCCGCGCCTGCTGCACCCCAGCAGCCGGCTCGGCATCCGCCTGCTCCACGGCGTCCTCGGCATCGCCAGCCAGAAGCCGATCCGCACGCTCGCCAGCAAAGTAGCCGGCGGGAAGGGCGAGGAGGTCGATCTGTCACGCTACACGTGACGCGCGGCCTCCGCTCAGACGGGAGGTCGGTAGCGGGGACGCGCGGCGACCGGGGGGATGGAAGCCAGAACGACGTACCTCAGATCCGCGCCGGCGAACCCCGGACCAGACACCTAATGCGCCACCATCTCGACCGACTCGTCCCGCGCGCCCAGCGGCACTGTCGCCGTCACCCGGTCGCCCCAGGCGATCCGCTCGATACCGGGGAAGTTCGTGAAGCCGAGGTTCAGCCTCCGCTGTTCGCCCGGCTTGAGGACGAGCCGGGTCGTCGGGGAGGACGTCCCCAAATCGTACAGGATTGGCGGTTCATCATTGTCCGTCCGCGTGTCGTCCCGGTCGACATAGGTCATGTCGACCGCAGTCCATAACGGCGCCTTGCCCAGCCGCTCGTGGTGCAACGCCAGGCGAGACAGGATCACCGACACCGGCGCGGCTCCCTCGTTCCGATAGACGATGTCGGCCCCTTGCGACGCCTCCGCCGCCCAGCTCGCCGTCAGGGTCGCACTGACGGTGCCATCGCGCAACACCGCAGACCCCATTTTGCCGCCCCACCAGATCGACCTGCCATCGACCGGCTCGAGACTGCCGCCGTCCTGCCCGCATCTAACCGCCAACAGGACGACCAGCAGCATCGCACCGACAGCCCTACCTCTCATGGCGCGCGCCTCAGCGTGCCGAGCGGTCGAACTGCAAGCCGTTGCGCTCCCTGGAATGCGGCCATCGCATTGAACGCGGGGAGCGACACGATCGGCGTCGTGCCTGCCGATGCCCAAAGCTTGGCGCGGCTACTTCGGAGCGCCATCTCAGCGAAATGGTGCGACCGGCGGGCCCCGTCAGGCGTCGGAAGCGGCATATCGTTCCCGGCCGTCGACGAAGGTCCGCAGGACGCGCGGGCGCAGATAGTCGGCCGGACCCGCGGTTAGGAGGTTGCGGTCGAGCAGGATGAAATCGCCGATCATACCCAGCGCTATACGGCCGAACCGATCCTCCTGGAAACCGGCGTAGGCGGCGGTGGCGGTGTAGGCGATCAGCGCGTCCTCGATCCCGACACGCTGTTCGGGATGCCACCCGCCCGGATTTGCGCCATCGATCGTCTGCCGCCGCACGGCCGCGTCGAGGCCGGTCATCGGATCGATCGGAGCGACCGGCCAGTCGGAGCCGAAACAGGTCGTGACCCCGCCCTCCAGCAAGGAGCGGAACGCATAGGTGCGGTTCAGTCGTTCCTCGCCGATGCGCTTCACCGCCCAGCGTCCGTCATCGACGGCGTGGTAGGGCTGGACGGATGCGATGATCCCTTGTGCGGCCATCCGACGAACGGCACCGGGCGCGAGATGCTGGGCATGTTCGATGCGGAAACGCCGGTCGCGAGCGCCGTTGCGGCGGACGGTGTCGGCGAAGATGTCGAGCACGACGTCGTTGGCCTCGTCCCCGATCGCATGGGCGGCGATCGCCAGGCCCGCCTTGTCCGCCGCCGGGATCCACTCGCGCATGTCCTCCACGCTCGTCGCCCAGACGCCGCGCTGGTCGGCCGCGTCGGCATAGGGTTCGTGGAAGCGGGCGGTGCGCGCGCCCAGGGACCCGTCGGACACGCACTTCAGCCCGCCCCACCGGACCCAGTCGTCGCCGGTGCCTTCGGTCCGGACCAGCTCGACCACCCGCTCCCAATCGCGCAGGGGGACGAGGGAGTTGAAGCGCAGTCCCGTCGGGCCGGCGCGGCGCAGGCGGCGGACCGCGTCGTGGACCGACCAGTTGACCTCGGTGTTGTGGACCTGCGTCACGCCCTTCGACAGCGCATGGTCGATCCCGGCGCGCAGCTGCCGGTCGATCGCGGCGTCGGACGGCTTCGGGATGACGCGCAGGACGGCGTCGCGCGCATTGTCCTTCAGCACCCCGGTGGGCTCGCCCCTGGCGTCGCGCTCGATGACTCCGCCCGCGGGGTCCGGCGTGTCGCGCGTGATGCCGGCCAGTCGAAGCGCCACCGAATTGAGGAACAGCGAGTGCAGGTCGGTGCGCGGGATGGCGACGGGCGTGTCCGGCGTCACGGCGTCGATCCACTCCCGGTGCGGAAGCACGCCGCCGAAACGCTGTTCGTCCCACGGTCCGCCCCGCAGCCATTCGCCCGGTGCCAGGGAGCGGACGGCGCGGCCGATGCGGTCGACGAACTCCGCACGCGAGGTCACGTCGAGAAGATCGGGCAACAGCAGGTCGGCTGCACCACGCAGAAAATGGGTGTGGCAATCGGTGATCGACGGCATGGCGAAGGCGCCTTGTCCGTCGATCGCCTGCGTCCGTCGCACCGTGCCGGCCCGAACCGCCGCCGCCCCGATCGCGACGATGCGGTTGCCGCGCACGCCGATCGCGTCGGTGAAGGCTCCGCGCTGCCCGGTCCATGCCCGGATGTTGAAGATCGCCAGGTCGAGGGCCCCTCCGGCGCTGCCTTGGGCAAAAGCGCGGCCGCACAGCAGGCCAGCCCCGACGCCGGCGAGAGCGGAACGGCGCGTGTAGGTCATGGTCGATCCCCTAGCGATTCGTGGTCGAGCCTATCGTTTCCGTGGCACCGTGCAGCGTCCAAGGCGCCGCCGGCCGAGCGGACCAAGCAAGGGCTGCGGTCGATCATTGCGGACGAACTGCCGGTCTTCTGCGGCCGGTCTGACGGATAGCGCCCGGTGTTCACCGCTTCGACGCGTTTTCCAGCGCGGCGTCGAGCGCCGTGTAGAAACTCTGGCGCCGGGTCGGACTGGTTTCCGCCGGATCCCGGAACTGCTTGCCAGGAAGGGCGGACAGGATGACGAGCACCGTCCGAGCCTTGGGGTTTATCCTCAGCACCTGCCCCGCGAACCCTTCCGCCGCATAGCTGCCATCGGCATAGGTCCACCACTGATAGCCATAGCCGCCGCCATCCAGATCGAACCGCGGCGCGCTCGGCGCGGTCGCCTGCGCCACCCAGCTTTCAGGGAGGATTCTGCGGCCACCCGCTACGCCGTCGGCGAGGATGAACATCCCGAACCGGCCGTAGTCGCGCAGCGATGCACTGGCGCTGCTTCCGGCGACCTCCTGACCGTCGTCCGATTCCAAGAGGAACAATGCGTCCTGTTCGGTGCCGATGCGCGACCAGATGCGGCTCGAACAATAGTCGGCAAGCCGACCGCCGATCGCCTTCGTCAGCATGCAGCCGATCACGAACGTGTCCGCGGTATTGTACGAATAGGCCGATCCGGGCTTCTGGACGCGGCGCAAGGTGCGCAGGTGTCGGAGGATGCCGCCCTTCTCCCGATCGGCGATGACCTTCTCGTAGTGGAGATTCACGTCGGCGTCCGGGTTTGTATAGTCCTCGTCCCACGCGACGCCGGACGTCATCATCAGGAGCTGCCGGAGCGTCACGTCGTCGTAGGCGCTGCCACGTAGCTCCGGAACATAGGTGCCGGCGGTGACATGGAGACCGGGAAGCAGTCGATCGTGGAGCGCACAGCCGACGAGCGTCGACGTCAGGGATTTCACCATCGACATCGACGTCCAGTGCTCATGCGGCGCAAGGCCCAGGCCGTAGCGCTCGAGATGCACGGTGCCATCCCGGATCGCGAGGAGCCCGGCGACATGCTCCAGGCGCAGGAAGTCGTCGAGCGTCTCCTCCCTGCCGGCATCCGTGTACGTGACTGTCGGGATCGGACGGTTCGGCAGAACGCTTTTCTGCGCGGCGCGCGGGATGCGCCGCGTCGCCAGGATCCGTTCCAGGCTCTTGTAGCCCTCCGCCTGCACGTTAGGCGACCACAGCAGCTTGTCGCGGCCGAGCAGCCGCGCGAGGAACCGCGCGTCGCTCTCGGTGCCGTGGATCTGGGTTTGCGCTTCGGCGGAGGCGAGTGGCGCCGCCGCTCCGAGCGCAAGGCCGGCCCCCAGCTTGAACGACTCTCTGCGCGAGGTGGTGATCATGATTTCCGCTCCAGAAGAGATGCCCGGCGCACACAAAGCGTCGGACAGATGCTCGTGCACACGCGCTTCGATGAGAGGGCGGCAACACCGCCGGCAGGACCCGCGGTCATCCTTCGCCCCCGCCTTCGAGCCTGCCCCACGCGGTCGTGGCGCGCGCGTGTACCGGCAGCGAAAGCAGCTGGCTGCCGAGAGTCTTGCCGTGCGGATCGAGCGCGAGCGACCGCGTCACGCCGCCCGCCAACGCCCCGACGAGAACGAAATTGAGCGCGCCGATGCCGGGCACTTCGAAGCGGCGCACCGAACAATGGTCGAGGCCGAGGTGCGAGCGCACCCGGTCTGCCGTCACGCTCTCGAACAGCAGCGGGTAATCGCGCTCGTCGAACGCGATGACGGAGATCTGGGATGTGTCCCCTTTATCCCCGGTACGAACATGCGCGATCTCCGACAGCTTCATGAGACCTCTTCGAAGTGGACGCTGGGCGTGACCAGTTGCCGGTCGATCAGCGTCGACGCCACGGCCACCACTTCGCGCACGGAGCCGGCAGCGCCGCCGCCGCCGGCGGGCCCGTTGGTGTACAGCGCCTCGACTTCGCTCACGATGCGTTGCGCGGTCGGGCCGTTCGGCGCGCGCCCGACGACGCGGATACGAACCTCGACGGGCTCCGGAACCGTCGCGTTCGTCCGGTTCACGGAGTCCACGCCGATGACGTCGAAGCGGAGATCTTGCGGGGAGATGAAACGCGTCAGGCGGGTGCGCAGAATGTCCAGCGCAAGCCGCCCCCGCGCAAGCGCGTTGGGGCCGGCGTACGAGATCTGCCCCTCGCCGATGAAGCCGTCGCTGTAGCCCAGCGACACCTTGAGCGAGTCCGGGCGCGCCGCGCCGTCCCCCCCGGAGAAGGCGATGCGGTTCTCGGCGACCTCCGAGAACCGCACCGACCGGATGTCGGCAACGACATCGGCCTGAAGATACGCGGCGGGATCCTGGATCTCGTAGAGCAGTTGCTGCTTGCACGTCGCCGTCGTGATCCGGCCGCCGCTTCCTTCGAGCTTCGTCAGGATCGCGGAGCCGTCGGGACTCACCTCCGCCAGCGGAAAGCCGAGATCGGCGAGCCCCGGCACATCGATCCGCCCCGGATCGGCGAAGTACCCGCCCGTCAACTGACCGGCACATTCGAGCAGGTGGCCGATGATGGTGCCCCGGCCAAGTCTGGTCCAGTCGTCGGGCCGCCAGCCGAATTCGTGGACGAGCGGCGCGAGGAACAGGGCCGGATCGCCCACCCGTCCGGTCAGGACGATGTCCGCGCCACCGGCCAGCGCTTCGACGATGCCGTCGGCCCCCAGATAAGCATTGGCGGCGATCAGGCGATCCTTCAGATCGGCCACGCTGCCGCCGCCGTCGAGCGGCGCTTGCGGGTGGTCAGCGACGTGCGAGAGCACATCGTCCCCCAGCACCGCCGCGACCCGGATGCCGCGAAGACCTAGATCGCGCGAGACCTTCACCGCGGTACGGGCTGCGGCGAGCGGGTTCGCAGCACCCATGTTGCTGATGATCTTGACGCCGTTCGCGCGGCACGCCGGCAACACCGCCCGCAGTCGATCTTCGAGCAGAAGATCGAACCCCTGGTCCGGGTCGCGCTGCCGCCGGCCGTGCGCGATCGCGATGGTCCGCTCGGCCAGACACTCGAAACACAGATAGTCGATTCGCCCGGAGGCAGCCAACGCCGCAGCCGGATCGATCCGATCTCCCGAATATCCGGCACCCGATCCCAGCCGCACGACAGGTCGCGAACCACGGTTCATATCGGCAAACGCCAGAGCAGCACTGCAGCGACCGTCATGACGAGACTGGCGCCGAACAGCCAGGGAATGGAAAACCGCTGGTGCGCGCCGAGATCGACTCCGGCCAGCCCGGCGATCAGGAAGGTCGCAGGCGTGAGCGGGCTGACGGGAAAGCCGGTGGTCATCTGCCCAAGCAACGCCGCGCGCGCAACCGACACCGGCTCGACCCCGAACTGCTCCGCCGTCGACGCCAGCACCGGAAGGATGCCGAAGTAGAAGGAGTCCGGATCGAACACCAAGCTGAGCGGCATGGCCACCAGCGCCAGCAGCACCGGGATACGGGTGCCGATCGACTCCGGGATGTGCGACGTCGCCGCGGACGCCATCGCCGCAATCATCCCCGATCCGGACATGATGCCGGTGAACGCCCCGGCGGCGAACAGAATTCCGACCATCAGGATCGCCGCGTTGGCGTGCGAATTGATGCGCTCCCGCTGCTCTGCCGCCGTCCGGAAATTGATTACCAGGGCGATGCAGGTGCCGATCATGAAGACGACCACCGGCTCGACGATGCCCGAGATCATCGCCGTGGCGACGAGCAGCGTGATGCCCAGGTTGATCCCCCACCGGCCTCGGCCGGATGCCGGCAGCGCATCGCGCGGAATGTCCGGTGCGGGTGCGGTGCTCGCCGAGATCTCGGGGCCCTCCGTTGCGAGCGCGAGGCGCCGCTCCTCCCGAATGCCGAGCCACCACGACACCGCGAACACAAAGATGAGGCCGGCGGCCTGCACGGCAATCATCGGCATGAAGATGTCGACCGGAGAAAGCTGAAGCGCCGCCCCGGCACGGATCGTCGGTCCGGTCCAAGGCAGGAAATTGACTCCGGCCGCGAGCGAGGCGGTGCACGCCAGGACGCGCCGGTCCATGCCGAGCCGGTCGTAGAGCGGCCGAAGCGCCGGGATCGTCACCAGGAAGCAGACGGCGCCCGACCCGTCGAGATGGATCAACAGGGCAAGCAGCGCCGTTCCAACGGTGATCCGCGAGGGGCGCTCTCCCACCACGCGCAGGATCCACTCGATGAACGGCTGCATCAGGCCGGCATCCGTCATGATCCCGAAGAACAGAATGGCGAAGAGGAACATGCCGGCGATCGGTGCGAGCTTTACGACCCCCGCCACGATCCAGCCTGACACGTCGCCTGCCTGCCCGATCGCGACCGCGCCGAGGCACGGGATCAGGATCAACGCTGCGATGGGCGAGATGCGATTGGAGAAAATGGCCGCCAGGACGCAAAGGAGCACCAATACGCCCGCGAGTGCCATCGTCTCTCCCCTCGAACCTGTCTGAGGGGTAGACGCCGCGTCCGTTTTCAACAATGTGAATTAACGGATGAACTTATCCAATAAGTGGATCATTGACGGTAAGTCTTTGGCTCAGGTGCGCTTTCAGCAGCCGGGCGGCGGGAGAGAGCGATCTTTGACGGGTCGTGGTGATGCCGATCTGCCGATGCACCACGGGATCGCACAACGGATGTGCCTCAATGTCCGGCTGGCTCAGCAGGGGCAAGGTCGATCGGGGTACCGCGCTGATCCCCAGCCCGGCCACGATGAAACCGCCCACGGTCGCAAGCTGCGCGCACTCGAACCGCGGTTTGGCGACGACACCCGCCTGTGCGAGCGCTCTGTCGGTCAGGCGGCGAACACTGCTCTGCGGGGCCATCGCAATGAACGGATGATCCTCGAAGATCGTCCAGCGATGCGCAGGTCCAGACGTGGCCAGTTCGCCTCGCTTGGCTACGAGAACGCATTCGTCGTTCAGCATCGCCTCGAACGCGAACTGATCCGTCCGGTCGGGTGGCGTCATGATGGCGATATCGATCCGTCGGTCGAGCATCTGTTGAAGCAGGTTGCCCGAGAGGCCTTCGTGGATGGTGAGTTCGACGTGCGGATGGTCGCCGCAGAAATCGGTCAGCGCGCGCGGAAGGAGGTTCGCAGCCATCGACGGCAACGCACCGATCGCCACCCGCCCGCGTTCGCCGGAAAACGACTGCGCAAGTTCAGCGAACGTATCTTCATAGTCGCGGACGAGGCGCTGGACCGCGGGAAGCAGAAGCTCGCCGGCCGCGGTCAGGCGCACGTTGCGCGTATCGCGATCGAACAATCGGACGCCGAGGTTCTCCTCGAGCAGCCGGATGGTACGACTGAGCGCGGGCTGCGACACCGCCGCGATCCGCGCGGTCTCACTGAAGCTCGAACTTTTCGCAACCTGCAGAAAGAGTTTCAGCGTCGCGACGCTTGGCAATCGCATCATCCTGCCCCCGTAAGGAAGCGCCTCTCATCCGACACCGTATCTCCGGGCTGCGGATTGGCAAGGTTGCGTCCGTCGCCACTGCCATCCCGATAGCGGATTGTCATGGAAAGCAGGCGGAACCTAGATCCTCAACCAGAGACTAGGTGTTTGATCCCACGGTTTGATGGTGCGATCCTTTCGTTGGAATGGAAGGAAGCCGTATGGGACAGCTACGTCACGGGAGCGCCACGACCACGCACGCC
>NZ_JBIUCZ010000038.1:0-28552 GCF_047975845.1 Sphingomonas mangrovi
CGATCCGCAGAGCCCGTGGCAGCGCGGCACCAACGAGAACACCAACCGCTTGCTGCGTCAGTACCTCCCCAAGGGCCTCGACCTCGCCACCTTCAGCCAGGCCCAGCTCAGCGCCATCGCCCGCCAACTCAACGAGCGGCCCAGAAAAACCTTGCTCTACAAGACGCCAGCTGAGACCTTCGCCCAAGCCGTTGCGACCACCGGTTGAACCCACAACCACATTTCGGCGTCAAGACGGCGGCTGCGGCATTTGGCCGGTGCGTTCCGTCTTTCCTGCCGATGCGCGCTGGCAGCGACGGGCGCGATCCGCCGGCTGTGCAAGCGCCGCGCCGCGCCTATAGTCGGGCGAGGCTCGCACCCCTCCTGTTCGCGCCGCTGTTGGTCGCGCTTTCCCCGGTAGACGAAGCGGCGCTCGATCCGTCCGAAGTTCGCGAGGTCGACGCGATCGAGTGCCGTCTCGACGCGCCCAGCTATCAGCGGTTCGCGATGGCGCTCGAAGGCGAGGAGGATCTCGCGCGGAAGCGCGGCTGGAAGAAGGTCGCGTCCGCCAACCCGCTGCTGCTCGAATACGATCTGCCGGCGCCGATCGTCGTGGCGGGGGACTACCGCACCCGGCGCATCGGTTTCTCCGGCAGCGGCATCCTCGCGATCCTCGACCTCGCCGATCCCGCGGTCGTCGCGAACCGGGAGCGGATCGCCAACGCCGCCGACATCGAGCCGATGATCGATGCCCTGGTCGCCGAAGGCCGCGTGACCCGCGCCGAGGCCGAGCGCAGCTTCCGCTTCCGCAAGTTCCTGGGCGAGCGGGTGGTGGCGGACGTAACCGAACCGGCAAAGGACGGCGAGACCTTCGGCAGCCACACCGTCGTCGCGCGCAGCATCTCCAATGCGACGACCCACCCCGGCAAGACCTTCTACGGCTGTTCGTACCGCATCGAGATCCTCGACGCGGACGGCACGCCGCTCTGACGGACCGGTGCTTCGGCTAAATCTTCGGCGCGCAGGACTATTCCTCGCCTGGCCCGACGCTTGGCAAACAGTGTTCGAACGTCCAGCCCGGCGAGCCAGTTCTCGTGCGAGGAACGCGTGGATTCGACGAAACTCGATCCGGCGGTTGCACTGCCGATTTCCGCCGATACTTTCGGCGGATCTGCGGCCGGCAGATCGATCGATCGTGAAAGCGGCGCCCGCGTCGACCGGAGCACGAAGGAGCCCATGTGAAGCTTGGTCTGACGATGCTGATGATCGGCGCACTGGCGCTGGGCGGCTGTGATCTCGAACCTCCGCCGGGCAATTCCGTCCCGGATGCGGGCGCGGCGATGGAGCAGTCGATCAAGCTCGACAGCTACGATGGTGTCCTTCCCCGAGACGACAACTTCGGCTTCGATCCCGTAAACACCTTCCGTCGCTATGAGGCGTACGACATTCCGCGGGCGAAGCCGGAGGTCGAGGTGTCGCTCTATCCCATCGGGCTGCGCCGGATCGTCGCGGATCTGCGGCAGGTTCGCGCGATGCCCGGATCGCTGCCGGACGTCGACGCCGCCGTCGATCGTGCGCTGCCGGTGCTCGACCGGCTGCTGGCGCGGATGCAGCGGCTCGACAGCTATTACGTCACGCGCGGCCCGCTGGCCGACCAGCTGGCGCGCGGCCGCGCCGAGCATCCGCTGCTGGTGGCCGACTTCAAGGCGGCGATCGCCGTGTGGGAGCCGCTCCTCGCCGCCTATGACGCCGCCCGGGATGCCGCCCTCGCACGCTCGGCGGACTTCTACCGCCGCGAAAAGCGGATGGTGGAGTATTACGACGTCCGCATCGTCCAACAAGCGACGGCGCTCGCCAAAACCATCGACACGCCGGCGGCGGCGCGCGATCCGGAGCGGGTGAAGGCAGCCGAAGCGATCGTCGCCGACCTGCTCGCGCTGATCGAGCGCGACCGTGCCGCGCGGGCCGGGCAAGCCGAGCGTGCCGAGCGTGCCGAGCGTGCGCGGAGCCCGGATGTCGCCCTCGTGGATCTCGCCGGCGATAGGGTGATCGACAACAGCGTCCCCCAAGATGCCGAGCAGATGATCGGCGCGTGGCGCGACCTTCGCCATACGCCCGACGACAAGCACCACGCGGCGCTGCGCGAGGCCTATGCGAGACTCCGGTCGATGCGGGCGTTGCTTTGATTTCCGGCGATCGCGCGATCGACCTGCCGCTCGGGCGGCTGTGCCGGATCGGCTTTCTGCTGTGCGTGTCCTTCTGGGTACCGCTGGGGCTGATCCTCGGCGTCGTCGACATGTGCGGCGCCGGTACGATGACCTGGGGCAGCCAGCAGGTGCCGCGCCTGCTTGCGGTGCCGGCCGGCATGGCGGGCGGGTTCATCGCCGCGCTGCTCAACGACGCGCTGCTTGCGATCGGCGCGGTGGTGCTGGTGACAGTCCGAACGCTGGCGCGGCGCTTCAGGCGGTAAGGGGGGACGGGGCTCCGGGGCGATGGCGGACCCGGGCGGCCGTTGAGGCTGGCGGCCAGATCAACGCTGAATCGCGCCACCACCTCCGTCATTCCAGCGGAAGCTGGAATCTCCTGCCGCATGCGCGCGCCCCTCACCACGAGATCCCAGCTTTCGCTCGGATGACGGGTGGGGCCGCCCTTACACCGCCGCCGCGCCAGCACGACGCCTCACCAGAAGCATCCGAATCGGACAAGCTTTCACCCCCTGAAGCGGTTCGCCTGGCCGTCCTTTGTCCGGGGCCTTCCGCCGCCGCCGCGCTGGTTGAACCCAGCAGTCACTCCGGAATGAAGCGAAACCACGCTGGCTCGATCAATTCCGGCAGGAGCATCGTGTCGCAACGGGCTATGTTCGGAGACGACCGGTGCAACGCCGGCATCAGCCTATCGAGGGGCGTGCGCGGCGACGAACGGCGGCGAGCAGCGGCAGGGGGCGAGGGGAGAGGCATTGGTGGAAGCGCTGCGCAGCGATCCCGAGAAGCAGGCGGTGCGGGCAAGTGGCGTCCGCGACCGCTATTTCCTCGTCCGTCTGGCCGTCCACGCCGGCAAGCTCGCCGTGGCAGTGGCCGAACCGGAGTCGATCGCCGATGGCGCGTCGGCCGCGGGGTTCAATGCGCCGCCGTCGGACGGCGTAGACGGGATCGGAAAAGCGGACGGCCTGGACGGAACCGGCACCGCGGACGGAGCCGGTGCCCCGAGCAGCATGGACGCCGTCGACGGGGCGCGCGCGCGCGCCCGGCTGATGATGGTCCGAGTCGACGGCGAGACGGGGGCACTCGACGTAGTCCCGCTGCTCCGCGCCCAGCACCGCCGCGGTGCCACGGCGCCCGCGCGCATCCTCGAGCAACTGTCGCGGCGCGAGCGCGAGGTGCTGGAACATCTCGCGCGCGGCGCGCCGAACAAGGTCATCGCCCGGCTGATCGGCGCGTCGGAGGGAACGGTGCGGGTCCATATGAAGTCGCTGATGCGCAAGCTGCGCGTCGCCAATCGTACCCAGGCCGCGGTGCGCGCGGTCGAACTCGGCGTCGCGTCGCCGCCCTCGGCTCAGGCGGAAACGGCCGGCGTGCGGCCGCGCCGCTCCGTATAAAGCACTACCCCGCTTGGCGGAGTGACGACACCGGCGGGCGGCCGGTACAAAAACGGGCAGGGCGTACGCCGCCCGCAGCATCGGACGGGGCCCGGGGGACAAGGGGCCTCTTCGGAAAGGATCGTTCATGCAGGGGCGAGACGATTTTCACAGGACCTTGACCGTCCGCGAGCGCGAGGTGCTCGAACTGGTCATCGCCGGCCTCTCCGCCAAGGAGATCGCGCTGCGGCTCGGCATCGCGCCGCGCACGGTGGAGTGCCACATCGACCACCTCCGCTCCAAGACGCAGAGCCGCAACCGCGCGCAGATGGTCGCGAACGCCGTGCGCGCGGGGCTGCTCGCCGAGGAACGCGCCAGCCTCGCCTGAGCCGCCGTCCGCGAGCCGATGCCGCGACCGGCCTTGCCTTCGCCGGCAAACGTCTCTTGAACCGCGCCGGACGGTACCGGCAGGGTGCCGAGGCAAGGGAGACGGCGGATGGCGCGCAGGGTTCGGTGGTTGGGAGTCGTCGCGGCGGCGATGCTGGCGGGAGCGACTCCGGCGGCGGCGGAGACGATCCTGTTCGTCGGCAACAGCTTCACCTTCGGCGCGAACTCGCCGGCGTGGAAATATCGCGCCGACAGCGTCACCGACCTCAACGGCGAGGGGATCGGCGGGGTGCCGGCGCTGTTCAAGCGCTTCGCCGAGCAGGCCGGGCTCGACTATCAGGTGTCGTTGGAGACCGCGGGCGGGCGCACGCTCGACTGGCATTGGCAGAATCGCCGCGACCGGCTCGACCGCGCCTGGGACCATGTCGTGCTGCAGGAATACAGCACGCTGAGCCCGGAGCGTCCCGGCGATCCCACCGCGACGATCGCGGCGGTGCGGCGCTTCGCCCGGCTGTTCGCCGCGCGCAACGCGAAGGTCGACCTGCGGCTGATGGCGACCTGGTCGCGCCCCGACCTGGTGTTCGCCAAGGCCAGCCCGTGGCGGGGACAGCCGATCGCCGCGATGGCGCGCGACCTGCGCAAGGCCGTCGACCGCGCCGCCGCGGCGCGTCCGGGCATCCGCGTGCTGCCGGTGGGCGAGGGCTTCAACTGCGCGATCGCCCGGGGCGTCGCCGACGCCAACCCCTATGACGGCATCGCTTATGGCCAGGCGCCGCTCTGGTCGTACGATCAGTACCACGCCAGCGCCTATGGCTATTATCTGGAGGCGCTGGTCGTCTTCGCCGAAGTGACCGGCCGCGATCCCCGCAGCCTCGGCCGCGACGAGACCGCGGCGATCGAACTCGGCATCGGCGGCGACATGGCCGCACGGCTGCAGGCGGTGGCGTGGGAGGCGACGCGGAAGGGGACGACCTGTCGGTAGGGGAACGTAGGTAGCTGTTCCCCGGCGGAGGCCGGGGCCCAGCTGGGTAGGCGGCCGAGGGGTTGCTGCGCTCGCAATCCTTCTCCCAACTGGGCCCCGGCCTTCGCCGGGGTACGGTGGAGAGAGCGGGGTTGCTTCCGTGCAGATGCTCGCGCCGTACATGATCCCAGCGGTAGCTTTGGATAACCCTGGGTTCGCGCCCTGCGCGGAAAACAGGGGAGGTTACTGCGCCTCCGCCAGCAGCGCCCGCGCCTCCGGGCCCGTCCAGTCCATCGCCCCCATCACCCGCCAGAGCTCCTTGCCGTCCGAGTCGTACAGGATCGTCGTCGGCAGGTTCGCCTCCAGCCCGGTCGAGAGCCCCAGCTTGGGATCGGCATAGGCGGCCAGGTGCGTCCAGCCGTGCTTGGCGAGGAACGGCGCCGCCGCGGCGCGGCCCTGCAGGTCCTGGCTCACCGCCACCACCGCCAGCGTAGCGCCGCTGCGCGCGGCGAGCGCGTCGAGCGTCGGCATCTCCTTGATGCACGGCGCGCACCAGGTCGCCCACAGGTTGAGCAGCACCGGCTTGCCGCGGAACGCCGCTAGGCTGATCGGCGTGCCGTCGGGCGCTTCGAAGCCGGTTTCCGGCGCGGCCTCGCCCTTGTGGCTGCGGTCGGGCGTCCCCGCCTGGATCGGCGCGGTCGCGTCGCCCGGCGCGGAGACGTCGGGCACGGTGCCCGCTTCGTCTTGCTCGGGCGGGGCGGGTCGCCTATCGCAGCCGCCGGTCAGCAGCAGCGTTGTGGCAAGGAGAAGCGCGATTACCGAGCGCAAGGCAGGCTCCAATTCGATGTGGGGCGGGCGCTTCGCCGAGGGGCCCTCGGCGGTGATGCGCGAGATAAATGCCTCGATCCCGTTCGACAAGCGCATGTGGCGACAGGATATCGCCGGATCGCAGGCGCACGCCGCGATGCTCGCCGCGCAGGGCATCCTGACCGCCGAGGACGCCGAAGCGATCCGCAGCGGCCTCGACGGCGTTGCCGAGCAGTACGCGCGCGACGGCGTGGCGGAAGACCTCGCGCTCGAGGACATCCACATGCAGACCGAGGCGCGGCTGGCCGAGGCGATCGGCCCCGCCGCCGGCCGCCTCCACACCGCGCGCTCGCGCAACGACCAGGTCGCGACCGACTTTCGCATGTGGGTGCGCGACGCGATCGACTCGGTCGATGCCGCCCTGGGCCAGCTTCAGGACGCGCTGATCGCGCGGTCCGACGAGCATGCCGACACGGTGATGCCGGGCTTCACCCACCTCCAGGTCGCGCAGCCGGTGACGCTCGGCCACCATCTGATGGCCTACCACGCGATGGTCGCACGCGACCGCGGCCGCTTCGCCGACGCGCGCGCTCGACTCAATCGCTGCCCGCTGGGTGCGGCGGCGCTCGCCGGCACCGGCTTTCCGATCGACCGTGAGGCGACCGCGCGCGCGCTCGGCTTCGACGGGCCGACCGACAATTCGCTCGATTCGGTCTCCGACCGCGACTTCGCGATCGAATATCTGACCGCCGCGGTGCAGGCGTCGCTGCACCTGTCGCGCATGGCCGAGGAGTTCGTGCTCTGGGCGTCGCAGCCGTTCGGCTTCGTCGCGCTGTCCGACGCCTGGTCGACCGGCTCGTCGATCATGCCGCAGAAGCGCAACCCCGACGCCGCCGAGCTGGTGCGCGGCCATTCGGGGCGCATCCTGGGCTGCATGACGGCGCTGATGGTCACCATGAAGGGCCTGCCGCTCGCCTATTCGAAGGACATGCAGGACGACAAGCCGCCGGTGTTCGAGGCGACCGACCTGCTCGCGCTGTCGATCGCGGCGATGACCGGCATGGTCGAAAGCGCGACCTTCCGGCCCAAGCGGATGCGCGCGGCGCTGGAGGCGGGCTTCCCCACCGCCACCGACCTCGCCGACTGGCTGGTGCGCGAGGCGGGGCTGCCGTTCCGCGAGGCGCACCACGTCACCGGCCGCACCGTCAAGCTCGCCGAGGAGCGCGGCGTCGCGCTCGACGCGCTGCCGCTCGCCGATCTCCAGGCGATCGACGCGCGCATCACCGACGGCGTCTATACCGTGCTGACCGTCGACGCCTCGGTGCGCAGCCGCACCAGCTTCGGCGGCACCGCCCCGGATCGCGTCCGCGCCGCCGTCGCCGCAGCGCGCGCCGCCCGCGCCGGAGAGGGTGCATGATCCGCCGTTCGCTGCTGCTCGGCACCGTGCTGCTGGCGCTCGCCGGCTGCGGTGCGCGGCGCGACCTGCGCCCGGCCGAGGGCGAGTCGCTGCCGCCTGCGCCCTATGGCGCGAACGCGACGCCCACGCCCGGCGAGCTGCTGACGCCCACCACGCAGCAGCGCCCCACCCGCAGCGACGAGCTGCTGCGCGAATCGACCGAGCGGCAGGACGATCCGTTCGACATCCCGCCCCGCAACTGAACCGGAACCGATGGACAATTTCCTGCCGCGCGATGGTGCGCTCCATGCCGAGGACGTGCCGCTGGCGGCGATCGCCGAGGCGGTGGGCACCCCCGTCTACGTCTATTCGACCGCCACGCTCGCGCGTCACGTCGCGGTGTTCCGCGAGGCGCTGTCGGGCATGGACGACCCGCTGATCGCCTTTGCGGTCAAGGCCAATCCCAACGGCGCGGTGCTGGCGACGCTCGCCCGCGCGGGGCTGGGCGCGGACGTCGTCTCGGGGGGCGAGCTCGCGCGTGCGCTCCATGCCGGCATGCGGCCCGCCGACATCGTCTTCTCGGGCGTCGGCAAGACCGCGCAAGAGATGGCGCACGCGCTCGACGCCGGCATCGGCCAGTTCAACGTCGAGTCCGAGCCCGAGCTCGAGATGCTGTCGGAGGTCGCGGTCGCGCGCAGCGTCACCGCGCCGGTGGCGATCCGCGTCAATCCGGACGTGCTCGCCGGCACCCATGCCAAGATATCGACCGGCGGCGCCGACAACAAGTTCGGCATCCCCTACGATCGCGCCGCCGCCGCCTTCGCGCGTGTCGCCGATCTGCCGGGGCTCGAGGTGCGCGGCGTCGCGGTCCACATCGGCAGCCAGCTGACCGACCTCGCGCCGCTGGAGGCCGCGTTCGGCCGGATGGGCGCGCTGATCGCCGATCTGCGCGCCGCCGGCCACGCCATCGCCACCGCCGATCTCGGCGGCGGCCTGGGCGTGCCCTACGATCCCGCCAAGTCCGCGCCGCCGTCGCCCGCCGACTATGGCGCGATGGTGCGGCGCGCGACCGCCGGCTGGGATGCGCGGCTGGTGTTCGAGCCCGGCCGCCTGATCGTCGCCAACGCCGGCGTGCTGGTGTCGCGCGTGATCCGCGTGAAGCAGGGGACCAACGCCCCGTTCGTGATCGTCGATGCGGCGATGAACGACCTGCTGCGCCCCAGCCTCTACGACGCCTATCACGCGATCGAGGCGGTCCAGCCCACCGGCGAGCACGAGACGGTCAACGTCGTCGGCCCCGTGTGCGAGACTGGCGACACCTTCGCCACCGGCCGCAGCATGGACCGGGTCGCGGCCGGCGACCTCGTCGCCTTCCGCACCGCCGGTGCCTATGCCGCGTCGATGTCGAGCACCTACAACTCACGCGCGCTGACGCCGGAAGTGCTGGTTTCGGGCGATCGCTTTGCGGTGGTGCGCGAGCGGCCGACGATCCAGTCGATGGTCGAGGCGGACGTGCTGCCGGCCTGGCTCGCCTGACATGATCGGCCTGCCGGTCCTGCTGCGGCTCGCCGGCAGGCCGGTGATCCTCAAGGGCACCGGCGCCGCGGCCGACGCCAAGCGCCGGCTGCTCGAACGCGCCGACGCTGAGGTGGTCGAGGACCATCCCGACGCGCGGCTGGCCGTCGTGGCGATCGCCGACGAGGGCGAGGCGCACGCCACCATCGCCGCGCTGCGCGCCCGCGGCGTGCTGGTCAACGCCGTCGACCGGCCGGCACTGTGCGACTTCACCCTGCCGGCGATCGTCGATCGCGACCCGCTGCTGGTGGCGGTGGCGACCGGCGGCGTGTCGGCCGGGCTCGCCGCGGCGGTGCGCCAGCGGATCGAGACGGCGCTCCCCGCCGGCCTCGGCCGGCTGGCCGAGCAGCTCCATGCCGCGCGTGCGGCGCTGCGCACGCGCTTCCCCGACGGCGACGCCCGCCGCCGTGCGCTGGGGCAGGCGTTTGCCGCCGGTAGCGCGCTCGACCCGCTCGCTGCGCACGACGACGGCGCCGTCGCGCGCTGGCTCGACGCGGCCGATGCGCCGGCCGCCGAGCAGGTCCGCATCGCGCTCCGCTCGCCCGATCCCGACGACCTGACGCTGCGCGAGGCGCGGTGGCTCGCGCGCGCCGACCGGCTGGTGCATGCCTCCGACATCCCGCCGGCGATCCTCGACCGCGCCCGCGCCGATGCCGAGCGGATCGTCGGCGACACTCCGCCCGCCGACGCGCCAGGCATCACCCTCGTGCTGGAGATGCTGCGGTGAACGGCTTCGCGATCCGGGTGGCGGACGGCCGTGCCCAGGCGATCCCGCTGGAGGCGGCGCTCACCGCCGAGGGCGCGCTGGTCTGGGTGCACCTCCACGGCGACGAGCCCGAACTGCGCCCCTGGTTGGAGGGGGTGGCGGGGCTGCCCGCCTATGTCGTCGATCCGCTGGTCGCGGTGGAAACCCGCCCGCGCTGCACCCCACTGGAGAACGGCGCCTTCGTCAACCTGCGCGGCCTGTCGCTCGACGAGCTCGCCAGCTCCGATCCGCTCGCCTCGGTGCGCCTCTATGCCGCCGCCGGGCGCGTCTATTCGGTCACCCGCCACCGGCTCACCGCGATGCCCGCCGTGCGCGAGAGCGTCGAGCAGGCGCGCGTTGCCGACCCCGGCGACCTGATCGTCGCCTTCGCCGAGGAGATCACCGACGAGCTCGACCCGCTGGTCGCCGACTTGGGCGACACGCTCGACGACTGCGAGGGAGAGCTGAGCGCCGATCGCGTGTTCGATTTGCGCCGCGTGGTCAGCCGCACCCGCATCCAGGCGATCGGCTACCGCCGCTTCCTCAGCCCGCAGCGTGCCGCGCTCGAAAAGCTCGCCGCGCTGCCCGGCGACTGGCTCGGCGCCGACGACCGGCTCCACCTCGCCGCCGCCGCCGACAAGGCCGCGCGCATGGCGGAGGAACTGGAGGCGATCCGCGAGCGCGCCGCGCTGATCCACGAGACGCTGACCGACCTGCGCGCCGAACAGCTCGACCAGCGCTCACTCCAGATCGCGATCGTCGCGATGGTGTTCCTGCCGCTGACCTTCCTCACCGGCCTGCTCGGCATGAACGTCGAGGGCATTCCGTTCGCCCACGCGCCCTGGGCATTCGCGGGAGTCATCGGCATCTGCGTGCTGCTGGCGGCAGCGATCACCGCCTGGTTCGTCCGCCGTCACTGGCTGAACCGGTAACGGCAATCGCATGTCGCGCTGCCGGCAAGCGCGCGGATGCACCGCCCCGAACGCGTTGGCATCGCGAGGCGGCGATGCCGACGTCGCGAGGGGACGGATCGGTCAACACGCGTCGCGGCGTTGCTGCGCAGACGGGATTGCTGGCCTCGCTGCGGCTGCTACGCTGCTCGGGTGACCTCGCGCTACGCCAACTCCCTGATCTGGTTGCTGGTGATCGCGGCATATCTGGCACGGCCGTGGTCCTGCATGGCGGCGTTGCAGCTAGAGGTCAGGCCCCCCGACAACCCTTACGGCAGCGTCGACCCGCATGGCTTCGGCGTGCTTGGCGCGATGATCACCGCCTTGGTGCTGATCGGTCCGGTGTTGTGGCTCCTGCTCCAACGCCGCCCGGACGATGTCGCGAAGATGGTACCGGCCAGGCGCGTCGTCGCAGTGATGCTGGTCGTCGCCACGCCGATGCTGCTCCAACTCACCTATCTGCGCATGCCGCTCGCCTGGTGCTGGCCGGTGATCGTCACCTCGGGAATCTGGGCGGCCGTGGCGCTCGCCCTCTGCCTGCGCACGGCTCCGGGAGCGCTTTCCGTCCACGGCGCATTCGACCGCTTTCCACGGATCGCTTGGTCGCTCGTGGCGGCGATCGGCCTGGGCAAGATCGCCCTGCTCGGGTCGGCACTCGCCTGACAGGCGCACCGCCTCACACGTCGACGCTGTCGTACACCACCACGCGATCCCACAGCCCCTCGCACGCCGCCACGAACGCCTTGTGGATTGGATGCTCCTGGTAGCGGCGCTGATCCTCGACCGAGTCGAAGACCATCAGTTCGGACACCTGGTAGCTGCTTTCGACCACCGAGCGCTGCTCGGTCGCGGCCGGCACCCCGATCCGCAGCTCGCGGATTTGCGGAATCGCGCGCAATGTCCGGAGGCCGGTGATCAGCTTCTCGGCATCCGCCTGGGACGCGGGGTTCTTCAGCCAGAAGAAGACGTGATGCACGATCTGCTTGCGCGCACCCGCCGCGGCGGCGGCCCCGCCCGCGGGCGCCAGGCCCAGCAGCAGGAGCAGGCCCATCCAGCGCCTCCGGTTTGCGACCATATCCCTCGTTCCCCATCACGCAGCCTGCGCAAGGCCGTAGCTGCGGATGGTGCCACGCCAGGACCCGGATGACGAGCCGCAAACCACCCCTTGTCGTTCGGACCTGCGCCGATCAGGATACGGCGTGCGCAGCTCGATCCCCGGATTCTTCCTGTCCCTTCTGGGCCTCGATCCGGCCCCTGCCGTGCCGGACGGCTTCGGCCAGAGCATCGGCGCGGATCTTCGCTACCTGCTGCGCTTTCGGCGCTGTCGTCGCATTCCGGTCGCGTGGCGCCGCCCGACTGCCGCGGAGGCGAAGGCGCTCGACGCGGACCCGCTGATCGGCCGCTTCGGCGATACCACCATCGCCGTGGCCGACGTGGCGGGGCGTCGCTGGAGCGTGCGCGAGCAGGACTGGTACGGCTGGCCCGATCCGCCGCGCTTCGCGTGGTTCGCGATGGAGGAGGGGGGTGTCTGGGCCGCCGCCGACTTCAACCGGTGGCCCGCGCGGTGGCAGGCACCGCCGGCAGAGGCGTAGCGCCCTTACCCTGACCCGCCGACACCGCGCGGGACGGCTTCCGTCTTGCGTCAGCGCCGCCCCACGAACCCCATGATCTGCCGCACCATGATCGCGATCTGCGGCTCGGCCTCGTGGATCGCATCTGGGCTGGCGAGCGTGTTGATCGCGACCCCCATCGGCGTCGGCCAGCCGCGCAGCGCATGCGCGACGGTGCGCAGCGTGCCCAGCGTCGCCACCGCCGCCTGCCACCCGGCCGCGGTCGCGACGATCCCGACCGGCAGCCCGTCGAAGTAGACGCGCGCGTCGTTGCGCAGCAGCTCGACGTGGTCGAGCGCGTTCTTGACGAGGCCGGACAGCGTGCCGTGATAGCCCGGCGAGCCGACGACGATCCCGTCGGCGTCGCGCAGCGTTTCCAGGAAGGCGGCGATCGTCGGATTGTCCAGCGCGCCTTCGGGCTCGTAGTTCGGGAAATCGATCGCCGGGCCGGTCAGCAGCGTGGTGCGCGCGCCGTGGCGCTCGGCCTCCCGGAGCGCCAGTTCGAGCGCGCGCGCGGTGCCGGAGCCGGTGCGGAGCGTGCCGCCGATGGCGACGATATGCGGTTGCTTCATGGCGCCCGCGCTACCGCAAACCCTGCCGCCGCGCCAGCGAGCCGGCAGGAAGGGCGCGCGTCACCAGCGCCGCCGCTTTTCAGAGAGGCCCATCGACGAACTCTACACGTCGAGCGCTTTACGTCCCTTATTGGGGGGAGAGCGGACGGTCTGCTCGTCAGCGACAGGCACCTAGAGCTGATAGCCATATCGTGCTTTGTTGTTCGGACATCACATCCGGAGACCGAGGATGGTTCTGTTCGCTCTCGCTGGGATCATTCTTGCTGCTAACGTCAGTCCGCCTGCCTCGGTGGGCGGCGCCACCCCGGACGGCAACTGGGCATCCGACTGTCAGCCGATCGGTAAAGGCGGAAGACATGGGCTCGTGACACGCATCACAATCCGCGGGAATCGTGTTGAAGCGCACGCGCAGATGTACGCCACAAGCCAATGCCAAACTCCGACATTCTACTTGACCTATGCGGGACGTTTCACGACACGGCCCGACCGCGACGGGAGCATTGAGCTTGATCATACCGTCCGATCAATCACGTTGACCGCTCAAGCGGCCGATGTCGTCTCGCAGTACAATCTGGAAGGTGATCACGGCTGCGGATTGAAGGGGTGGCAATTGAACACCGGGAAGTCGGTGGCAGGCAAACGCTGCGATCCGTTCTCTTTTCCGACTGAGGGCACACCCCTTCACGACAAGGTTTGGATTGACGCGGACGGTTTGCGCTTCGGGGCCTTTCCGATGGTGTGGACGAATATCAGCGCCGGTAAGCGCCCGACGCAACCTTTGCCGACGATCTACCGCAGGGTTGCAGATTGAGGTCCGCGCTGTCTGGTATGCCGGAATCGGCGCTCAGGTTGAGCAGCCGGAACGACTGAGATGGGGCGCTTTCTGCCGGTCCGGTTCCGCTGAAGGGATTCGGCCTCCCCCTCAGAAGAACAGCTTGCGCACGCTGATCCGCACCGTCCGGCCCAGCGGATCGACGAAGCCCGGCTGATAGCTCAGCGGCACCTCGCCCGCGGCGTTGGTGACGCGCTGGCGGCGGTCGAACAGATTGTCGACCGAGAAGGTGACGCGCGTGCCGCGGAGCCAGGGATGGTCGCGCACCAGCGCCGGCTGCTGCCCCAGATTGGCGAACAGCCGCAGGTTGGCGGTGGCGAGCGCGCCGAAGCGCAGCCGCTCGCCGCCGTCGGCGCCGCCGTTGACTTCGGTCGCGCTCTGCCAGTTGGCGTTGACGCGCGCGCCGATGCCGTTGACGACATAGCCGCCCTGCAGCTCGACGCGGTGGCGCGGCTGGCCACCTCGGCTGCCGGTGGCCGATCCGTCGAGCAGGTCGAGCTCGGGCAGGCCTTCGCGGATCAGGATCGAATTCTCGAACTGCCAGGTGTGATAGGCGGCGAACTGGAGGCGCCCGCCACCCCCGCCGCCGCCACGGCCGCGCCAGCCGCCACCGCCGCCGGGCCCGCGTCCTCCGCCCCGGCCGGCGCCGCGCCCTTCGCCGCGCGATTCCTCGCCGCGCGGCGGGGCGGTGCCCGCCGCTTCCGCGGCCTCGCGTTCGGCGCGGCGCGCCTCGCGCGCGGCCTCTTCCTGCCGCTGGCGCTCGGTGACGATCGGCTTGGAGAAGTTGAACCCCCAGCGCAGCTGGCTGCGCGAACTGCGCGCGAAGTTCACCGGCCGCGTGTCGACGCGCAGCAGCGTGCCGTCGTCGCCGCGGGTGAAGCGGTCGGGGAACGCCGCCTCGATCTCGGCAGTGGCCGCCGGGAAGCCGGACACGGGATTGTCGATCCGGCTCGACACATAGTCGGCGGTGACGTTGAGGTCGGTGTCGCGGATCGGGCGCAGGTTCAGCCCCGCCTTGAACACGCGGCGGCTGTCGCCGCGCAGATTGGGGTTGCCGCCCTCCACCTGCGTCACGTCCACCGTCTCGCCGAGAACATAGTCGAAGATGCGGACGTTGGGCGTCACCAGCACCGGGTTGCCGAGCTGCTGCGGGCTGGGCGCGCCCTCCTCGTGCGTCACCGACACCAGCAGGCGTACCGGCTCCGCGGGTTGCCAGTTGAGCCCGTAGCCGAGCGTCGTCTGGGTGCCGAAGTCGGAGAGCTGCTCCACCTCGGCATTGCCGTTGAGCGACAGCCGGCCGAGGAAGGGAAGCACCCCGCGCGAACTGCTCGCGATCGGCAGGTCGATGTTGGCGCGCGCGGTGCCGCTGTCGCGGCCGATGTCGGTGGCGGTCTCGATGCCGGAGCGCAGCGATTCGCTTTCCAGGTCGGTGGTGTTGCCGAGTACGCGGAAGCTCGCGGCGGCGCCGCCGGCGGGCAGCTCGAACAACGTGCCCGCGGCCAGCGCGTCGATCGCCGCCACCTGCGACACCGACTTGGCGCGATCGGCGGTGCGCGCATAGCCGCCGAGTGGACCGTAGGGGCTGGCGTCGGGATCGCCCGCGTCGATCGCCGCCTGAAGATCGTCGGTGTCGAGGCCGCGCTCGGTGAAGGTGCGCGATTCGTCGCGCTGGTAGCTGGTGTTGAGCGACCAGCGCCAGCGGCCGATGTCGCCGTTGAACGCGGCGGTGGCGTTGCCGGTCCAGCTGCGGTTGCGGCGTTCGAGCGGATCGACGTCGGCATAGCGATAAAGCGTGGTGTCGCTGGCGAAGGGGGAGAAGGGGCTGCCCGCCGGCAGGTCCAGCGCGACGCCCGGCAGGCCGAGCAGCGCATGAGTCTCCGTCCGCTCCAGCCGCACCGTGCCGGTCGCGGCGACGTTGCCGAACACGCTGGTGCTGTAGACCGCGTTGCCCGCCACCCGGTCGGTCGAGGGCTGGAGCGTGCGGAAGGGCGAGGTGTCGGTGACGTTCGCGACATTGGCGGTGCCGGCGAAATCGGCGAGGCCCGGGTTGGCGATCCCGGCGGGAACCCCGGCGAGCGTCACCGGCGTGCCGGCGAGCGCGCTCAGCGCCGGGTCGATTTCACCGCGGCCGCTCGCGCTGGTGACGTTGCCGGCCAGATCGTAGGGGCGCCGCCCACCGCTGGTGGGGACGATGTCGCGCTCGCTCTCGTAGAGCTTCGAGATCGTCTCGGCTTCCAGGTTGACGTTGAGCCGCCCGGCGTCGTTGATCCGGGTGAGGCCCGCCTCCGCCTCGAACCGGTTGCTGCCGCCGGCGGTGGGGATACGGTCGGTCAGCTCGCCGGTGATGCTGCGGAAGCGCGGGCGCAGCACGAAGTTGACGACGCGCTGGTCGGCGCGGAATCCGAACTTGAGCGCGGCCTCTTCCGGCAGGATGTCGACGCGCAGGATCGCCTCGGTCGGCAGGTCGCGGATTTCCTGGAAGCCGCCGGTGCGGCGGCCGTTGACCAGCACCACCGGCGCGCCGCCGCCGTCGCGGCCGCGCCCGCTGCCGGTCTGCGGCGCCAGTTCCTCGAGCAGCTCGGCGACCGAGCTCACGCCGTAGGAGCGGATGTCGCCCGGCGACAGCTGGATCTCCGGCGGAATGTCGCCGGGGACGGTGCCGGGCGGCGTGCGGCCGGTGACGACGATGTCGGCGCCCTCGGTCTCCTCCTCGATCACCTCGGGCGGGCCCGAGTCGGCGGGGTCCTCGGGCACGGGGGTCTGGGCGGGCACCGGATCCTGCTGCGCGGCCGCGAGCGCAGGGCTGGCCACACCCAGCAGCAACCATGCTGCCGTCGACATCGGACGCATTCGATTCTCCTTCACGCGCACCGGCGCGCTGCCTTGCCGGCACCGCGATGCACCAAGCGGTGCATCCCTGATCCGCGGCTCTAGCGACCAATTGTCGCAGAAGTTTCGCGCGGTTGCGGAGAGAAGGAATATGTTTCGCCGGGTGTCGCGGCGATGAACCGCTCCGGGGCGAGGCCGCGTGCGGCGACCGCGGCACGCAGCCGCTCGACCGGCTCCTCGCGCGGCTCGTCGGTCAGCTGGAAGGTGCCCCAGTGGATGCCCAGCGCATGGCCTGCGCCCAGCGCCTCGAACATCGCCACCGCTTCCTCCGGGTCGGCGTGCTGCGGGGCCATGAACCAGCGCGGCGCATAGGCGCCGATCGGCAGCAGCGCGACGTCGGGCGCGCCGTGCGTCGCGGCGATTGCGCGAAAGATGCCGCCGTCGCACCATCCCGAATCGCCCGCGAAATAGACGCTGCCCGCTGGTGTCGCGATCCAGTGCCCGGCCCACAGCGCCATCCGCCGGTCGCGGGCGCCGCGCGCCGACCAGTGGTTCGCCGGCACCAGCGTCGTGGCCGCGCCACCGGGCAGCGCGATGCGGTCGCCCCAGTCGCCCGCGATCAGCGTCGCGTCCGGCACGCCCTTGCGCACGATCGCGTCGTTGCCGAGCGGCATCGCCATCACCGGCCGGTCGCGCGCGTGCAGCCGCCGCAGCGTCGCCATGTCGAGATGATCGTAATGGTTGTGCGACAACAGCACCGCGTCGATCGGCGGCAGCGCGTCGAACGCGATGCCCGGTGCCGTCACCCGCTTCGGCCCGGCGAAGGCGAACGGGCTCGCGCGGTTCGACCACACCGGGTCGGTGAGCAGGTTCACGCCGCCCGCCTGGATCAGCAGCGTGGCATGGCCGACCGCGGTGATCGCCAGCCCGTCCACGCGCGGCGCCGGCACTGCCGGGGTGATCGCCACCGACTTCGGCCAGCGCGCCGGCCGCTCCGCCAGCTTCCACTTCAGCACGTCCGACAGCGGCCGGTCGACGTTCGGCTGGCCCGGATTGAAGAAGCGGGTGCCGTCGAAATGGTCGCTCGGCGGTCCGTTGTAATAGCGGTTGCGTGCCATGCTCAGCCCTGCAGCTCGGGCGGCGGGGGCCCGCGGAACGCGTCTCGGCCCTCGACCGGATCGAGCTTCACCGGCCGGCCGGTGCGGGCGCTCTGGTAGATCGCCTCCATCAGCAGCTGGTCCTGCACCCCTTCCTCGCCCGACGTATGCGGGCGGCGGTTCTCGCGCACGCAGCCGGCCATGTGGTCGAGCTCGGCCGCGAATTGGTTGGTCTCCGGGATCACCAGCTCTGTCCTGGCCGTCTTGCCCTCCTCCAGCCGCGTCACGCTGAGCTGCTGGCCGGTGTAGGAATAGGCGTTGGGCATGTCGATCGTGGCGTCGGCGAAGTTCAGCCGCTGGTGCTTGTCGTCGCGCGCGCCATAGCTGGTCAGGCAATTGGCGACGAAGCCCGAGGGGAAGCGAAGCGTGAACGACACCGTCTCCTCGACCTCGGCATAGCGCGGGTCGTTCGGCGGGCTGTACTGCGTGGCCCACACCTCGACCGGCTCCTCGCCGGTCAGGAAGCGCGCGGTGTTGAGGCAGTAGAGCCCGATGTCGGGAAGCGACCCGCCGCCGGCCAGCGCCTGCTTGTGCCGCCACTGCTCGGCGCCGTTCGCCGCCACCGTCTGGACGTTGGTCGCGGTCATGCCGACCAGCCGCCCCAGGCTGCCGTCGCGCACGAAACGCTGCGCGCGCCGGTTATGCGGCTGGTACTGGATGCGATAGGCGATCATCAGCCGCACCCCCGCCTTGTCGCACGCCGCCACCATCGCGCGCGCGTCGGCCGAGCTGGTCGCCATCGGCTTCTCGCACAGCACGTGTTTGCCCGCCGCCGCCGCGCGCTCGACGTACTCGCGGTGCATCGCGTTGGGCAGCACGACATAGACCACCTGGATCGCCGGATCGTCGCGGATGCGGTCGAAGCCCGCATAGTCGTAGCAGCTGGAGGCGGGCACGCCGTACTGGCGCGCCACCGCCGCCAGCTTGTCGGGCGTGCCGGAGACGAGTGCCGTGAGCTTCGCCTGCTTCGATTCGGCGAAGGCGGGCAGGATCTCCTCCAGCGACAGCCGGCCGAGCCCGACGATCGCGAAGCCGACGCGCTGGTCGTCGGACAGCGGCGCCGGTGGCGGCGCGGAGGGCGCATCGGCCGGCCCGCGCCATTCGGGGAACACGACCTTGCCGCCTTCCACCCGGCCGGTGTCGACCGGGCTCGGCGGCACATAGCGCCGCCGCTCGGCGCCTTCCGCCGCCGCGCCCGCACCGCCGCCCAGCAGCAGTCCGCCGGCCCCGGCGCCCGTCAGCTTCAACATCCCCCGCCGATTCCAGCGCCCGCCTGCCTCGGTCATTCCCGTTCCTCATGCTCGTGTCGGGCAGGGAACGCGTGGATGGGAGATTGGTCGCCTCTGTCGGCCTGCGCCGAATCGGTTCATGCTCTCGCCCGCGACTCCGATGGAGCGGCAAGGAGACGGCTCGTGCGCGTGATGGTGTTGGTGAAGGCGACCGAGGACAGCGAATGCGGTATATTGCCCACGCCGGAGGCGTTCGCGGCGATGGGCCGCTTCAACGACGAACTGGTCGCGGCGGGCATCCTGCGCTCCGGCGCTGGCCTCAAGCCCACGGCGCACGCCAAGCGCATCGCGTTCGACGGCGTCGACCGGGCCGTCAGCGACGGTCCCTTCGCCGAGACGCGTGAACTGGTCGCCGGCTTCTGGCTGTGGGAGGTCCGGGACATGGACGAGGCGGTCGAATGGGCGAAGCGCTGCCCGAACCCGATGCCGGGCCCGAGCGAAATCGAGATCCGGCCCTTCTACGAAATGGCCGATCTGGTCAGCGCGTCCGGAGACGATGCGCGGGCGGCTCGCTGATCGCCGCCGGCGATCGCCTCACCCCCAGTAGCGCACCCCGCCCGTCATCGCCTCCGCCACGCCCGTCGTGCCCGGGAACGAGATCGGCAGCCCGCGCACCGATCGCGCCGCCAGATAGGCGAAGGCTTCCGCCTCGATGAAGTCGCCGCGCATCCCCAGCGTGTCGGACGAATCGACGCGGCCCAGTGCCTCGGCCAGCATCGCCATCATCACCGGGTTGTGCCGCCCGCCGCCGCACACGATCCAGTGCCAGTCGGCCGGGTGCTCGCCCAGCTGCGCGCGGCAGGCCGCGACCGCGGCGACCGTGAAGGCGGTGAGCGTCGCCGCCGCGTCGGCGTCCGACAGCGCCGCCACCGAGTCGACCGGAAAATCGTAGCGGTCGAGCGACTTGGCGCCCCGGCGGGTGAAATAGGGGCTCGCCATCAGCCGTGCGACGACGGCGGGGTCGACGCTGCCCGCCGCCGCCAGCCGGCCGCCGTCGTCGTAGCGGCCGAGCCCGCGCGCCTGCACCAGCTGGTCGATCAGGCCGTTGCCCGGCCCCACGTCAAACGCGGCAAGACTCCCGTCGCGGCTGATCGCGGTCACGTTGGCGACCCCGCCGATGTTGAGGAAGGCGACCGGCCGGTCGCAGCCCGCCCAGTCGGCGAGCGCGGCGTGGTAGACCGGCGCGAGCGGCGCGCCCTGGCCGCCCGCGGCCAGATCCGCCTGGCGCAGGTCCGCGACCACCGGCACGCCCAGCGCCACCGCGAGGGCGGCGGGATCGCCGAGCTGGATCGACAGCCGCCGTTCGGGCCGGTGGAGCACCGTCTGGCCGTGGAAGCCGACCAGCTCGATCGTGCCCGCGTCGGGCTGGGCGAGCAGCTCGCGCGCGGCGCGGACGTGGACGTCGTGGATCACCCGCTCGGCCTCGGCGAAGCTCGCCGGACGCGGGCCGCGGCCGTCGCTCGCCACCGCATCCTCGGTCGCGCGGACCAGCGCCTGGCGTTCCTCGGGCGCGAACGGCAGCATCAGCGCGGGGCCGAAGCCGGTGAGGCCCACGCCGTCGGTTTCCAGGATCGCGGCGTCGACGCCGTCGAGCGAGGTGCCGCTCATATATCCCAGCACGCGCATTTCCGCTCTCCCGTCGCAAAAAGGACGCTCGCCGCGCCGCTGCATCGGCGTTAGCCTGCCTGCGTCCCCAAAGCACAGCGCGCGGGGGGACGCCAGCGCGGGAGAAGGCACATGGCGGAGGAACGGTGCGAGGTGCTGGTGGTGGGCGCGGGGCCTACCGGACTGCTGGTGGCGCTGCTGCTGCGGCGACAGGGGATCGACGTGCGCATCGTCGACCGCGCCGCCCAGCCGACGCAGGAATCGCGGGCGTTCGCGGTGTCGGCGCGTACGCTGGAGCTGTTCGCGAGCCTCGGCCTCGCCGAGACGATGCTCGCGCAGGGCGTGATCGACAGCGCGATCGACTTCCACGTCTCGGGCGAGCGGGTCGGCGGGCTCGACTTCGATCACGCCAGCGCCCCCGATACGCCCTATCGCTTCATCCTCATGCTGCCCCAGGCCGCGACCGAGGCGGTGCTGATCGACGCGCTCGACGACGCCTGGCTCGCGGTCGAGCGCGAGGTCGAGGTGACCGGCTTCGTCGAGGAAGCGGACGGCATGCGCGTCGACGCACGCGATGCCGGTGGCGACCCCATGACGCTGCGCGCCGCCTATGTGATCGGCGCCGACGGGGCGCACAGCATCGTCCGCCGCACGCTCGACCTCGCGTTCGAGGGCGCGAAATACCCGCAGAACTTCCTGCTCGGCGACGTCGCGGTCGACTGGCCGCTCGACCACGCCCGCTTTCGCGTGTTCGTCCACGGCGACCGCATCGGGCTGTTCTTCCCGCTCGACGGCAGCGGCCTGTCGCGGGTGATGACCACCGACCTCACCGCCGATCCGGAGCGGCGCGACGCGCCCGAGCTGGCGCTCGACGAACTGCAGGCGGCGTTCGCGGGCGCGACCTGCCTGCCGGTCACGCTGTCGCGGCCCGAATGGCTGACGCGCTTCCGCACCCATCACCGCGTCGTCGACCGCTATCGGCAAGGCCGCGTCTTCGTCGCCGGCGATGCTGCGCACATCCATTCGCCCGCCGGTGGCCAGGGAATGAACACCGGGCTTCACGACGCCGCCAATCTCGCCTGGAAGCTTGTCGGCGTGTTGCGCGGCGGTGCCGACGACGCGCTGCTCGACAGCTATGGCGCCGAGCGGCTGCCGGTCGCGCAGGAGGTGCTGCGCTTCACCGACCGCATCTTCAGCGCCGCCGCGGGACAGGCGGGGTGGCGTGCCTGGCTGCGGGACGCGCTCGCGCCGTTCGTGGTCGGCCCGGCCTCGGCGCTCGACCTCGTCCAGGATCGCGCCTTCCGCAAGTTCGCGCAGATCGACATCGCCTATCCGGCAGGCGCCGCGGTGGCCGACGCCGCCAAGGGGCCGGGCCCGCGCCCGGGCGAGCGCGCACCCAACGCCCAGCTCACCCGCCATCGCGACCTGTTCGACCTCCTCGCCGGCTATCGCTTCCACGTCGTCGCGCTCTCGCGCCGGCCGCTGTCGGGAGAGGACGCTGCGGCGATCGGCGCCGAACTCGCAGCGCTGCGCGGCGAGCGCGTCGCCGCGCACCTGATCGCGCGACTGGCGGTCGGCGTCGAGGCGGCGGTCGAGCGGGTCGAGCGCGCCGATGTCTTCGACCGCTACGGCCTGGCCGACGACGCCGCGCAGGCGCTGCTGCTCGTCCGCCCCGACGGCCACATCGCCTGGCGGGCCGAGAGCCTCGACGTTGCGGGCTGCGCCGCGTTCCTCCGGCAGCTCGGGGGCGGCTGACAAACCACCGTTCCCCGGCGAAGGCCGGGGCCCAGGTGGGGGACGTCGCGGCTCGCTCGAACTGCTACCCAACTGGGCCCCGGCCTCCGCCGGGGCGCGGCCCCTGTCCTACACCGCCGAAGCATGGCATGGCGCACCTTCCGATCCGAACGGCCGATACCGCCCGCCGCAGCACCGCATCCTGGCCTAACCTTCGACGAACCTTTCGATGACCCTGCCGATCCACGCCGTCCTGCCCGACCTGCTTGGGTGCCTGCGCGACCGCAGCAGCGCGGTGCTGGTCGCGCCGCCGGGCGCGGGCAAGACCACCGCAATCGCCCCTGCGCTCCTCGCTGAGTCGTGGTGCACGGGCGAGGTCCTGCTGCTCTCCCCCCGCCGCATCGCCGCGCGCGCCGCCGCCGAGCGGATGGCCGCGCTCGCCGGCGAGCCGGTCGGCCGCACCTTCGGCTACGCCACCCGCATGGACAGCCGCCGATCGGCCGAGACGCGGGTGACGGTGGTGACCGAGGGCATCTTCGTCGCGCGCATCCAGGCCGATCCCGAGCTTGCCGGCATCGCCGCGGTGCTGTTCGACGAAGTGCACGAACGCAGCCTCGACAGCGACTTCGGCCTGGCGCTCGCGCTCGACGCGCAGGCGGGGCTGCGGCCGGACCTGCGCATCGTCGCCATGTCGGCGACGCTCGACGGCGCCCGCTTCTCCCGGCTGCTCGACGACGCGCCGGTGATCGAGAGCGAGGGGCGCAGCCATCCGCTCGAGTTGCGTCACCTCGGCCGCAACGCCGAGCAGCGCATCGAGGATGCCGTCGCCCGCGCCGTCCGCACCGCGCTCGCCGACACCGACGGCGGCGTGCTTGCCTTCCTGCCCGGCGTGGGCGAGATCGAGCGCACCGCCGAGCGGCTGGAAGGGCTCGGTCCCGACATCGTCCTCCACCGCCTCCACGGCAGCCTGGAGCCCGGCCAGCAGCGCGCGGCCGTCGCGCCCGATCCGCAGGGACGTCGCAAGCTGGTGCTCGCCACCGCCATCGCCGAGACCTCGCTGACCCTCGACGGCATCAGCACCGTGGTCGACTCCGGCCTCGCCCGCCGCCCGCGCTACGATCGCGCCGCGGGGATGACCCGGCTGGTGACCGAGCGCGCGAGCCAGGCCGCCGTCACCCAGCGCGCCGGCCGCGCCGCGCGCCAGCGGCCGGGCGTCGCCTATCGGCTGTGGGAGGCCGCCGCCACCGCCGGGCTGCCGCGCTTCGATCCGCCCGAGATCCTGGAGGCGGACCTGTCGGCGCTGGTGCTCGACTGCGCGCGCTGGGGGGTGACCGATCCGACGACGCTGCGCTGGCTCGATCCGCCGCCGGCCGCCGCGGTCGCCGAGGCCAAGGCGCGGCTCGCGACGCTGGAGGCGATCGACGGCGATGGCCGGCCGACGCCGCACGGCCACGCCATCGCCGCGCTGCCGCTGCCGCCGCGGCTTGGCCACATGCTGGTGCGGGCCGGCGAGCGCGGGCTGGCGAGCGTCGCGGCCGAGGTCGCGGTGCTGCTCGGTGAGCGCGGCCTGGGCGGGCAGGACGCCGACCTGGAGCTGCGCCGCCTTCGCTGGCGGACCGAGCGCGGCCAGCGCGCGGAGGCGGGCCGCCGCATGGCGCAGCGCTGGGCGAAGCTGGTGCCCGCCGCGCCGCCCGCGGACGATCCCCAGGCGCTCGCCACCTGCGTCGCGCTCGCCTTTCCCGATCGCGTCGCGCGCCGCCGCGACGCGACGGGCGAGCACTGGGCGAGCGTCGGCGGGCGCGGCTTCCGGCTCGACCCCACCTCACCGCTCGCCAGCGCCGAATGGCTGGCGGTCGCGGAGACGCAGGGCGCCGCCTCGGGCGCGCGCATCCTGTCGGCCGCGGCGATCGACCTCGCGACGATTGATTCGCTGTTCGGCGATCGCATCGCCGTGCGCCGCACCGTCACCTTCGATCCCGCCACCGGCGCGATCAGTGCGGTGCGCGCGCGCACGCTCGGCGCGCTGCGGCTGAGCTCCGGGAGCGATGCCGCGGCTTCGACGGCGGAGATCGAGGCGGCGCTGCTGGACGGGGTGCGCAGCCACGGCCTCGCGCTGCTCCCCTGGGGTGAGGATGCCGCCGGGCTGCGCGCCCGCGCGCGCTTCGCCGCCGAACAGGGCGGGATCGACGATCCGCTGGCGGACGCGGTGCTGCTCGACCGGCTCGACGAGTGGCTGCCGCCGCTGCTGTCGGGCAAGCGCCGGCTCGACGCGATCGGCGGCGGCGCGCTGGTTCAGGCGCTGGAGGCGCTCGCCGGCTGGGACGCGATGCAGGCGGTGCGCCGGCTCGCGCCCACGCGCTTCGAAAGTCCCGCGGGCTCGACCCATGCGATCGACTATGGCGCCGAAGGCGGTCCGCGCGTCGAGCTGCGCCCGCAGGCGCTGTTCGGCCTCGCCCGCCATCCGACCGTCGCGGGCGGCGTGGTGCCGCTGGTGCTCAGCCTCACCTCGCCGGCGGGGCGCCCGATCCAGACGACGCGCGACCTGCCCGGCTTCTGGGCAGGAAGCTGGGCTGCGGTGGCGAAGGAGATGCGCGGCCGCTATCCGCGCCACCCCTGGCCCGACGATCCCGCCGCCGCCGCCGCGACGCTGCGCACCAAAAAGGCGGATGCGCGGCAGCGCTAGGCGCGTTAGAGCGTTCGGCAGAGAGCTCAATCCCGCGTGGAGAATCCAGTGCCGTCCGCCCGTATCTACCAGCGCCCCAAGAACGCCCTTCAGTCCGGCCGCGCCCGCACCGACAACTGGGTCCTGGAGTTCGAGCCCGCCGAGGCGAAGCGCCCCGATCCGCTCACCGGCTGGGCCGGTTCGGGCGACACCCGCGACCAGCTCCGCCTGAACTTCCCGACGGCCGAGGCGGCGACCGCCTATGCCGACAAGCAGGGCCTCGCCTACCACGTCGTCCCGGCACCCGAGCGCACGCTCAAGCTCCAGGCCTACGCGGACAATTTCAAGTAAGGGGGGCGGGGGGCCCTCCCAACCGTCGTCATGCTGACGGAAGTCAGCATCCAGACGCGCAACGCTCGCGACTCTTGTCTGTAGCGGCAATGGATCCTGACTTCCGTCAGGATGACGAGAGGGAGCGGCGAGCCCTACCGCCCGACCATCCCCGCGCCGAGCAGCAGCAGCAGCTTCACGTCCATCGCGAAGCCCTCCGCGCGCTTGGCGGCGATGAAGCCCTCGACCTCTTCCAGCGGCACGCGGTGGACGGTGATGCCTTCGCCCTCGACGCCGCCGCCCGCGCCGGTCTTCACCAGCTCGCGCGCGCGCATCAGCGTGAAGCCTTCGCTCACCATGCCGGGCGAGGAGTGGAAAAAGCCGAGCGATTCGATCCGGCCGGGGCGGTAGCCGGTCTCTTCCTCCAGCTCGCGCGCCGCGGCGGTTTCGACCGCCTCGTCCGCGGCTTCGTCGCCGACCAGCCCCGCCGGCAGCTCCAGGCAGCGCCTGCCCAGCGGCATGCGGAACTGGTCGACCAGCAGCACGCAGCCTTCGTCGTCGACCGCCAGGATCACCGCCGCCTGAATGCCGCGGGTCCGCGCGACATATTCCCACGTCCCCTGCTTCTTGGCGACGATGTACTTGCCCTCCCACATCGTCTCGACGGGGAGGTTCGTGTCCTTGGTCATAGTTCGATCAACCGGTCCGGGAGTTCGTTGACGGCGTTCCCCTCACGCGGGAAATGCTCGGCGAGCACGACGCCGATCTGGGCCACCGCCTCGGCCATGCCGTCGGCGACGCGGCCGTCGCGCACGGCGGCGACCAGCGCCGCCATCGCCTCGCCCCACACTTCGGGCGCGACCCGTTCGTGGATCGCGGCGTCGGCGATCAGCTCGGCACGGTGCTCGGCGAGCGACAGGTAGAGCAGCACGCCGGTCTGCGCACGGGTGCGCTTCTCGGTGGCGGTGCGGAACAGAGATACCGCGCGGCGCCGTACCCGGCGGCTCTTGGTGGCCCCTGGCGTCAGCACGAGTCGGAGGGACGAGAGGGTCAGCAGCAGTCGCACGGCCAGGAACGCCAGCGTCTGGAGCACCAGCGCGATCAGCAGCAGCATGCTGGGATGCACGCCCTGCGTCCAGGGATCGAACACGCGCTCGTAGAGCGCCGCCGCGATCCCCGGCCACACCGACAGCAGTGCCAGCACCAGCAGCATCGCCAGCACCGCCCAATGCAGCGCCACGTCGTGATAGGCGTCCGAGCGGCCGGCGACGACCGTCACGATCTCGCCGTCGGTGTCGCGTTCGGCCGCGGCCACCGCCTCGGTGACGCGCGCGTGATCCTGTTGCGTCAGATGCATCACCAGCTCCCCGAAGCGCCGCCGCCGCCGAACGACCCGCCGCCACCGCCGCCGAAGCCGCCGCCGCCCCAGCCGCCGCCACCGCCGGAGCTGCCGCCGCCACCGCCCCAGCCACCCCAGCCGCCGTGATCATCGTCGTCGCGAGAGCCGTGGTCGATCGCGTTGGCGATGGTCCACAGCACGATCGGCCAGTCGCTGCCGCCGCTGCGGCGCGACCGGTACCGCCGCCCGCGCTTGCCGCCACCACCGGCACCGCGCCCGCGGACCAGCGACAGCAGCACGAACAGCAGCACCATGCCCCAGAACACCAGCGCGAAAGGGATGCCGCCGCCGCCAGTTTTGGCGGTGCTGCGATGGGTGCGGTCGTACTCGGCCGCCGCCGCCTCGGCGCGCGCCTGCGCGTCGGCATCGGGGAGCGACAGCTGCTCGGCGAGCGCGTCGACGCCGGCGACGATCCCGCCAGGGAGGTCGCCCGCCTTGAACCGCGGCAGGATCGTGCCGTTGACGACGGTGCTGGAGAAGGCGTCGGTCAGCACCGGCTCCAAGCCGTAGCCGACCTCGACCCGCACCTTGCGATCGTTGGGGGCGACCAGCAGGATCGCGCCGTTGTCGGCGTCCTTGAGGCCCACGGCCCAGGCGCGGCCGAGCCGATAGCCGTAATCCTCGATCGGGATGCCCTGCAGATCGGGCACGGTCGCCACCACCAGCTGGTGGTTGGTCTGCTGCTGCAGCCGGTCGAGCTTCTGGGTAAGCGCCGCCTCCTGCTCGGGGGGCAGGACGTTCGCCGCGTCCACCACGAAGCCGGTGAACTTGGGGAAGTCCTGCGCCCGCGCACCCGCCGCCGGCGCGAGCGCGAGCAGCGTCGCCAGCAGCAGGCGGACCAGCCTCATCGTCGCGCTCAGTTGGTGTTGCCGAAGTCGACGCTGGGCGCGGTCTCCGCACCCGCCTGCGCCTGGAACGGCACCTTGGGCTTGGCGCCGTAGAAGACCTTGGCGCCGACCGCGTCGGGGAAGGTGCGGATGCGGGTGTTATACGCCTGCACCGCCTCGTTATAGTCGCGCCGCGCGATGGCGATGCGGTTCTCGGTGCCTTCCAGCTGGCTTTGCAGCGCCATGAAATTCTGGTTGGCGGTGAGCTGCGGATAGGCCTCCACCACCGTGCGCAGCTGGCCGAGCGCCTGGGTTAGCTGGTTCTGCGCCTGGCTGAACTTCTCGAACTCCTGCGGGTCCGACAGGTCGTCGGTGGTGATGTTGATCGAGGTGGCGCGCGAACGGGCCTCGGTCACCTTGGTCAGCGTGCCGGCTTCGTGGGCGGCATAGCCCTTCACCGTCGCGACCAGATTGGGCACCAGATCGGCGCGGCGCTGATACTGGTTCTGCACCTCGCCCCATTTGGCATTCACCGCCTCTTCGGCGGTCGGGACGCTGTTCACCCCGCAGGCGGCGAGCAGCCCCGCGCCCAGCATCGTCAGCATCGTCCGGAAGCGCATCACCTTCTCCTCAAGCCTTGCCTTCGCCGCTTGTAGCGGGGCAGGGAGCTTCAGGGCAATCGACCAAAGGGAAACCGCCGATGACGCTGATGCACGAGTTCCGGAAGTTCGTCGCGCGCGGAAACGTGCTCGACCTGGCGGTCGGCGTGATCATCGGTGCGGCGTTCGGCACCATCACCAAGTCGCTGACCGACGACCTGATCATGCCGGTGATCGGCTGGCTGTTCGGCGGGTTCGATTTCTCGAGCTATTTCGTTCGGCTGGGGCCGATCCCGGCAACGTATCGCGGCTCGCCCGACAATTATGCCGCGCTCAAGGCGGCGGGCGTGCCGCTGTTCGGCTACGGCCAGTTCGTCAGCGTGGTGATCAACTTCCTGATCCTCGCCTTCATCGTCTTCCTGCTGGTGAAGTTCGTCAACCGCGCGATCGCGGTGGTGCACGAGGAGCAGAAGGCCGGCACCGCACCGCCCGCCGCCGACCCCCCCGAAGTCGCGCTGCTGCGCGAAATCCGCGACGAGCTGCGCGCGGGGAAGGGCGGGCCCGCCTGAAATGGCGTGACCCGGCCGGTGCGTCACCCCGGCCGGTGCGTCACTCCGGCTTGTGCGTCACCCCAGCGAAGGCGGGACATTTGCATAACCGGTTTTTTGGTGAAGCGGTGGCGTGAATGGTGGTTGCGGCGGCGGGAGTGGCGACGCGGCGGGGATCGGGTGGG
>NZ_JBIUCZ010000039.1:0-27091 GCF_047975845.1 Sphingomonas mangrovi
TCAGCGGCCTCACACCCTACGAATACATCGCCAAGCTCTGGACCTCAGAGCCAGAACGCTTCATCGTCAATCCGATCCACCAGATGCCGGGACTGAACACCTAACCCCCTCTTGAAAGCCCATCCCCGGCCCCCAAATCCTGAGAAGAGCGACGCCTTCGGGGTCGCTCCGGGAGCCGGGCAGATGCCGGCATCCCCGACAAGCAACTTGCTCATAGGAGATTTTGCAATGCGTCAGTTCGACTTCACCCCCTACCGCCGCTCCGCGATCGGCTTCGATCGTCTGTTCGACATGCTGGAGGCTTCGGCCCGGCAGGCGAACACCGAGAATTATCCGCCGTTCAACCTCGAGCGGCTGGCCGAGGATCGCTACCGCATCACGCTCGCGGTGGCCGGGTTCAAATCCGACGAGATCGACATCACCGCCCAGCAGAACATGCTGCTCGTCGCCGGCAAGAAGACTGCCGAGACGGACGCGCAGCGCAGCGCGTTCCTGCACTTGGGCATCGCCAACCGCAGCTTCGAGCGCCGCTTCGAACTCGCCGACTTCGTGCGGGTGGAGAGTGCCAATCTCGCCGACGGCCTGCTCGTGATCGAGCTCGTGCGCGAGATTCCCGAGGCCATGAAGCCGCGCAAGATCGCGGTGTCGACCGGCGAAGCGCCGGCGGTCGAGCACCAGGCGGGAGACGAGACGGCGCAGGCCGCCTGATCCCGCATACCGGCTGAGGCGCGTTGCTCCCTTGCGCGCCAAGGCAGGGGCGTCCGGCCAATGGCCCGGGCGCCCTTTGCGTGTACGGCTGGTCGAACCCGCGTATTGGCGAGACGTCTCCCCCTTCGTCATGCTGACGGAAGTCAGCATCCAAACGCGCAGCGGTGCCGCAGAAGCGCAACCGTACCGGCAATGGATCCTGACTCCCGTCAGGATGACGAGGTTGGGAAAACGGACGGGGCGGCTGCGATCACGCGCCGCCCGCCGCTCCGCTCAAACCAAGCGCGACTGGCGCACGGCCGCTTCGATGAAGCTCGCGAACAGCGGGTGCGGATCGAACGGCTTCGACTTCAGCTCCGGGTGGAACTGCACGCCGACGAACCAGGGATGGTCCGGCCGCTCGACGATCTCCGGCAGCGTCTCGTCGGGCGACGTACCCGACACCACCAACCCGTCGCGCTCCAGCACCTCGCGATAGTGGGTGTTCACCTCGTACCGGTGGCGATGGCGCTCGCTGATCTCGTTGCCGCCGTAGATGCCGGCGACGACGCTGTTGCCCGAAAGCTTCGCGGGATAGGCGCCGACGCGCATCGTGCCCCCCAGATCGCCGCCGGCCTCGCGGGTTTCCAGGCCCTTTTCGGTCATCCACTCGGTGATGAGGCCGACCACGGGCTCGTCGGTCTCGCCGAATTCGGTAGTGGAGGCGTCGGCGATCCCCTGATCGCGCGCCGCCTCGATGCAGGCCATCTGCATGCCGAGGCAGATGCCGAAGAACGGCACGCCGCGCTCACGGGCGAAGCGGACCGAGGCGATCTTGCCCTCGGACCCGCGCTCGCCGAAGCCGCCGGGCACCAGGATCGCATGCATCGGCTCGAGCTGGCTGGCGATCGTCGCCTCGTCGCGCTCGAACAGCTCGGCGTCGAGCCAGCGGACGTTGACCTTCACCCGGTTGGCGATGCCGCCGTGGACCAGCGCCTCGTGCAGCGACTTGTAGGCGTCGGGCAGCCCGACATACTTCCCGACCACGCCGACGGTCACTTCGCCCTCGGGGTTCTGCAGCCGCTCGATGATCGTCGTCCAGCGGTCGAGCACCGGCGGCTCGCCCGGCTCGATGCCGAACGCGCGCAGCACTTCCGAATCAAGACCTTCGCCGTGGTACTGGAGCGGCACCGCATAGATGCTCGAGGCATCGAGCGCGGGAATCACCGCTTCCTTGCGGACGTTGCAGAACAGCGCGATCTTGGCGCGCTCGCCCTCAGGCAGCGGCTGTTCGCAGCGGCACACCAGCACGTCGGGCTGGACCCCCAGCGCGGCGAGCTCGCGCACCGAATGCTGGGTCGGCTTGGTCTTCAGCTCGCCGGCGGCCGAGATGAACGGCACCAGCGTGACGTGCACGCTGATCGATTGGCCGCGGCCGAGTTCGTTCTTGAGCTGGCGGATCGCCTCGATGAACGGCAGCGATTCGATGTCGCCGACGGTGCCGCCGATCTCGCACAGCACGAAGTCGAGCCCCTCGGTATCCGCCTGAGCGAACGCCTTGATCGCGTCGGTGACGTGCGGGATCACCTGCACCGTCGCGCCGAGATAGTCGCCGCGCCGCTCGCGCGCGATGATCTGCTGATAGATGCGGCCCGAGGTGACGTTGTCCGACTGGTGCGCCGCCACGCCGGTGAAGCGTTCGTAATGGCCGAGATCGAGGTCGGTTTCCGCCCCGTCGTCGGTCACATAGACCTCGCCGTGCTGATACGGCGACATCGTGCCCGGATCGACGTTCAGGTACGGATCGAACTTCCGGATGCGAACCTTGTAGCCACGCGCCTGAAGCAGCGCTGCGAGACTGGCCGCCATGAGGCCCTTACCGAGCGACGAGACCACGCCGCCGGTGATGAAAATATACCGCGTCATGGGAGGGAACGCCTAACGTGTAGCAGCCGTGCTCCGCAAGCGCGCGATCGCTCGCGCACCCCGGAAAATCGACGGATGGTTTGAAAAGATGGAGTTAGCGGGCGATCGGAACCGCGCCGTTCTCGACCGGAGCCGGCGCCGCGACGTTGCCGGGTGCGCCCGCGTCCGCCGGTGCGCCCGGCGCCGGCTGCACCGCCGCCGGGCTCGTCGGCCGGGCGAGCGAGGTGTCGATCGCATCGTGGCGGGTCGCCGCCAGCACCGCGAGCAGGATGCTCATCGCGATGAACAGCCCGGCGAGGATCGCGGTCGAGCGGGTCAGGAAGTCCGCCGCACCCCGCGCCGACATCAGCCCGGAGGGGCTGCCGCCGGTGGTGAGACCGCCACCTTCCGAACGCTGCATCAGGATCACCGTCACGAGCAGGGCAGCGACGATGGCATGGACGACGAGCAGAAAGGTGAACATGTCGGGACAGCGATCCGATTTCGAGAGACGGCGGCGACATAGGCGAGCGCAGGCAGGGGATCAACCGGAACGGACCGACGGCCCCGTAACATTTCGGCGAATCCCGGGAAACTTGGCCCCGCAGCGGCGTTCACATCGCAGTCAGGCAAAGCGCCACGGGCGCAAGAAAAGGTACGGGAGACAACGTGAAACCGTTCTCCGAGAAATCGCTCGGGAAGTGGATGCGCGGACTGGTCGACTACGTCCGGTCCGGGGTGCCCGACCTGACCAATCGCCAGATGGCGTTGATGCTGCTGGTCTATCTGGAGCCCGGCCCCCACACGGTGCGCGGCCTGGCGCGGGCGCTGAACGTCTCGAAGCCCGTCGTCACGCGCGCCTTGAACAGGCTGGGCACGCTCGGCTATCTGCGCCGCCAGCGCGACGAGGCGGACAAACGTAACATCTTCGTCGCGAAGACCAGCGAAGGGGCAGATTTTCTTGCAGAGTTCGGGCATTTCCTCGCGGACGATCGAGTCGGCGAGCTCGTTGCCCGAAGGGCGACCGCGTAGCCGTTTTTCGCTCGCCGGCCGCTCTTCGATCCTCGACACGCGCGTCGACGCGGTGCGTCGCGACCTGGCGGACATCCGCCTCGCAGAGCGCGTCTTCGCCCCGCATTATGCCTTGTCGCAGCCGCGTACCGCCGGCCGCAACACGCCGGTGCTGGCACGTGCCGGTGAACCGGAAACCGTGCTTTCCGAGGTACTTGCCGGCGAATCTTTCGACGTGCTGGAAGTGTCGGGCGACTATCTTTGGGGCGTGTCCCCGATCGACGGCAGCGTCGGCTTCGTCGCCGCGGATGCGTTCACCGCCTTCTGGACACCGACCCATATCGTCGCGGTACGCACCGCGATGGTGCACGGCCGCGCGTCGCTGGACAGCGCCACGCTCGCCGCGCTGCCGATGGGCACGTGCGTTGCCGCGTCGCCGGCCGGCGAATCGCTCTGCGAAGTCGATGGAGGCTACGTCGGCTCCGATGCGCTGATGCCGCTGGGCGGGCTCTCGTCGGACGTGGCGGCGATCGCCGAGCAACTGGTCGGCGTCCCTGCGCGTGCCGGTGGCCGTTCGGGTGCCGGGCTGGATGCGGCCGGACTGGTTTTCCTGAGCCTGCACCTCGCCGGCAAGTCCGCGCCGCGCTTCTGCGACCTCCAGGCGGCGACGGTCGGCACGGCGTGTTCGGACGCCGATCCGTTCGAGCGCGGGCAGGTCCTGTTCTTCGACGACCATGCGGCGATCCTGGTGGACGCCCAGACCGCGGTCCACGTCGATGCCGACAGCGTCGTGCGGTCGCCGGTGGCGGCGCTTACCGATCGCTACGGCGCCATTCTCGGGAGGCGGCAGCCGTGACCGCTACGGTGTTCATCGACGGTGCCGTCGGCACCACCGGGCTTGAAATCCGCGATCGGCTCGCCGGCCGGCCGGAGATCGCGCTCGTCACCTTGCCGGACGACCGCCGCAAGGACCCGGCCGCGCGGCGCGAGGCGCTCAACGACGCCGATTTCGTCATCCTCTGCCTGCCCGACGACGCGGCGCGCGAGGCGGTATCGCTGATCGACAACGATCGCACCCGCGTGATCGACGCCTCGACCGCGCATCGCACCGCGGAGGGTTGGACCTACGGCATGGCCGAGCTCGAGCCGGCACAGCCCGCGCTGATCGCCGAATCGATGCGCGTCGCCAATCCGGGCTGTTATCCCACCGGCTTCCTCGCGCTGGTGCGGCCGCTGGTGCGTGGCGGGCTGATCCCGCTCGACTGGCCGGTCAGCGTCAACGCGGTGTCCGGCTTCTCGGGGGGCGGCCGGTCGATGATCGAGGAGTATCAGCAGCCCGATCCTCCGGCGTTCCGCGCCTATGCGATGGGGCTGGCGCACAAGCACGTGCCGGAAATGCAGCGCCATGCGCGGCTCGCCCATCCGCCGATCTTCACCCCTGCGGTCGCGAACACCTATCGCGGCATGGTGGTCGAGGTGCCGCTGCCGCTCTACGCGCTGACGCCCCGCCCCACCCTCGCGGGGATCGAGGGTGCGCTGCAGGATGCCTATCGCGGCTCGCCGGTGGTGCGCGTCGCCCCGGCCGAGGCGCCGACGGTGTCGATCGAGGAGAATGCCGGCACCGACCGGTTGACCGTGCGCGTGTTCGGCAACCCCGCGACCGGCCAGCTGCGGCTGGTCGCGACGCTCGACAATCTGGGCAAGGGTGCCGCCGGCGCCGCGGTGCAGAACCTGAACATCATGGCCGGCTTCGACCCCGCCGCAGGGCTGGTGCTCTGAGGCGGTCGCCCGCGCGGCCTTGCGCGGACGGACGGTACGACTATCGCGGGCCGCAGAACGAATACGAGGAGATGTTATGAGACAGCCGGTCGGCAAGCTGCTGCTGTTCGGAGCCACGGGCGACCTGGCGCAACGCATGTTGCTGCCGTCGCTCTACGGGCTCCATGCCGACGGGCTGCTGCCGGAGGGTCTCACCATCACCGGCACCGCGCGTCACGAGCACGACGACGCCGGCTATCGCGCCTTCGCCAAGGCTGCGCTCGACGAGCATCTGCCCGCCGACCGGCAGGACGAGGCGGCGATCGCGGGCTTCCTCGACCGGCTTCACTACCACCCGATGGACGCCTCGCAGATCGAGGGCTTCAAGGGTCTTGCCGACAAGCTGGGCGACGTCTCGGGCGGGCTCGCGATCTTCCTCTCGACCGCACCCTGGCTGTTCGGCCCGACGATCAAGGGCCTCGAATCGGCGGGGCTCGCCGGACCGAACGTCCGCATCGGCTTGGAGAAGCCGCTCGGCAACGACCTCCAGTCGAGCCGCGAGATCAACGACGTCGTCGCGCTGGGTTTTCCCGAGGAGCGCACCTTCCGCCTCGACCATTATCTCGGCAAGGAGACGGTGCAGAACATCCTGGCGCTGCGCTTCGGCAACGCGATGTTCGAGCCGATCTGGAACGCGCGCGGTATCGACCACGTCCAGATCACCGTGTCGGAGACGGTTGGGCTGGAGGGCCGCGCCGGCTATTACGACGACATCGGCGCACTGCGCGACATGGTCCAGAACCATATGCTCCAGCTGCTCGCGCTGATCGCGATGGAGCCCCCTGCCCGCTTCGACGGTACCGCCATCCGCGACGAGAAGGTCAAAGTCCTGCGCTCGCTGCGTCCGATCGGTGCGAACGAGGTGCAGTCGGAGACGGTGATCGGCCAGTACCGCGACGGCGCGGTTAAGGGCGAGATCGTCCGCGGCTATGTCGAGGAACTCGAGAAGCCGTCAAACACCGAGACCTTCGTCGCGGTGAAGGCGCACGTCGACAGCTGGCGCTGGCAGGGCGTCCCCTTCTACCTGCGCACCGGCAAGCGGCTCGCCGAGCGGCATTCGGAGATCTCGATCCAGTTCAAGCCGGTGCCGCACTCGATCTTCGCCGAACGCGGCGGCATGCTCCAGCCCAACACGCTGGTCATCCGCCTGCAACCGGAGGAGTATATTCGCCTGCTGGTGATGGCGAAGGAACCGGGCCTCGACCGCGACGGCATCCGCCTGCGCGAAGTGCCGCTCGACCTGTCGCTCACCGCCGCCTTCGCGGGCACGCGGCGCCGCATCGCCTATGAGCGGCTGCTGCTCGACCTGATCGAGGGCGATCCGACGCTGTTCGTCCGTCGCGACGAGGTGGAGGCGCAGTGGGAGTGGATCGACGGAATCCGCGCCGGCTGGGACGCCAACGACATGAAGCCCAAGCCCTATCCCTCCGGCAGCTGGGGTCCCAGCGCCAGCGTCGCGCTGACCGAGCGCGATGGGGTGACCTGGAACGAGTGAACCTTTCGCCCGCCCGCTCCGTTGGGTTCGGAGAGGGAGCGCAGGACCGGCTCCGGTCCTGACCCCGTGGCGGCAATCAGGATATTGGAATGACCGAAATCGAATGGTGGGAATATGACGACGCGGCCGAAATGGCCGACGCCGTCGCCGGCGACGTGCAGTTCATCATCGAAAGCGCGATCGACGCGCGCGGCGGTGCGGTGATCGCACTGCCGGGCGGCAAGACGCCGCTGCCGATCTATGAGAAGCTCGCCGCCGCCAAGCTCGACTGGAAGCGCGTGACGATCGTGCCGACCGACGACCGGCTCGTGCCGATGGGCGACGACCTTTCGAACGTCACCGCGATCGCCAAGGTGTTTCTGCCCAAGGGCGCGCGCGTGCTGCCGCTGACCAGCGAGAAGGCGAGCGACTATCGCGCCGCCGGCCGCGCCGCCGACGCGCGGCTGCAGGACGTGCACTGGCCGCTCGACCTGTGCCTGCTCGGCATCGGCAGCGACGGCCACACCGCCTCGATCTTTCCCGGCCCCGATCTCGACGAGGCGCTGCAGGGTCCCAAGGAGCGCCGCGCGCTGGGCGTGATGCCCGATCCGCTGCCGCCCGAGGCGCCGGTCGCGCGCATCACCCTTTCCCACTCGGCGATCGCCTCGTCGCGCGCGCTGATGATCGCGATCAGCGGCGCCGCCAAGCGCGAGGTGCTGGAGCGGGCGATCAGCGAGGGCGCGAGCTCGATGCTGCCGATCGGCCGCGTGCTGTCCGAGGTCGAGCTGCCGGTCGACGTCCACTGGAGCGAATGATGACCACGCTGCATCCGGAAATCGCCGCGGTGACCGACCGCGTCATCGCCAACTCGCGCGACAGCCGCGCCGCCTATCTCGCGCTGATCGATCGCGAGCGCGAGAACGGCGTCGACCGGCCGATGCTGGGCTGCGCCAACCTCGCCCACGGCTATGCCGGCACTGATGAGGACCGCGACCGGATGCGCCCGGCGAGCGCGATGAACGTCGGCATCGTCACCGCCTACAACGACATGCTGTCGGCGCACGCGACCTATTACCGCTACCCCGAGCAGATGAAGGTCTGGGCACGCGAGGCCGGGATCACCGCGCAGGTGGCGGGCGGCGTGCCGGCGATGTGCGACGGCGTGACTCAGGGCTATCCTGGCATGGAGCTGTCGCTGTTCAGCCGCGACACCATCGCGCTGTCGACCGCCGTCGCGCTCAGCCACGGCATGTTCGAGGGCGCGGCGCTGCTCGGCATCTGCGACAAGATCGTGCCGGGCCTGCTGATGGGGGCGCTGCGCTTCGGCCATCTGCCGATGGTGCTGATCCCCGGCGGCCCGATGCGCTCCGGACTCGCCAACAAGGACAAGGCGGCGGTGCGCGAGCGCTATGCCGAGGGCAAGGCGAGCCGCGAGGAACTGCTCGACGCGGAGATCGCCGCCTATCACGGCAAGGGTACCTGCACCTTCTACGGCACCGCCAACTCCAACCAGATGATGATGGAGGCGATGGGCCTGCACGTCCCCGGCGCGGCCTTCGCCAATCCGGGCACCAAGCTGCGCCAGGAACTGACCCGCAAGGCGGTCCACCGGCTCGCGGAGATCGGCTGGGACGGCGACGACTATCGCCCGCTCGGCCGCTGCGTCGACGAAAAGGCGATCGTCAACGCGGCGATCGTGCTGCTGGCGACCGGCGGCTCGACCAATCACCTGATCCACCTGCCCGCGATCGCGCGCTGCGCCGGGATCGTGCTCGACTGGGAGGACTTCGACCGGCTGTCGAAGACCGTTCCGCTGCTCACCCGCGTCTATCCGAACGGATCGGCCGACGTGAACATGTTCGAGGATGCGGGCGGCCCCAGCTTCGTGATCCGGGAGCTGCTCAAGGGCGGGCTGCTCCACGGCGACGTGCTGACGATCGCCGACGGCGGCATGGCCGCCTATTCGCGCAAGCCGGACATGGAGGGCGATGCGCTGGTGTGGCGCGATCACGCCGAGCGTTCGAGCGACGAGAGCATCGTCCGCACCGTCGACGCCCCGTTCTCGCCCGAGGGCGGCTTCCGCATTCTCCAGGGCAATCTCGGCCGCGCCTGCATCAAGGTGTCGGCGGTCGACCCCGACCGCTGGATCATCGAGGCGCCGGCGCGCGTCTTCTCCGACCAGGCGCAGGTCCAGGCCGCGTTCAAGGCCGGCGAGCTCGACCGCGACGTGGTGGTGGTGGTTCGCCATCAGGGTCCGCGCGCCAACGGCATGCCCGAGCTGCACAAGCTCACCCCGCCGCTCGGCGTGCTCCAGAACCGCGGCTTCCGCGTCGCGCTGGTCACCGACGGGCGCATGTCGGGCGCAAGCGGCAAGGTGCCGTGCGCGATCCATCTCTCGCCCGAGGCGCTGGGCGGCGGCCCGGTCGGCAAGGTCCGCGACGGCGATCTCGTCCGGCTCGATGCCGAGGCGGGGGTGCTCACCGCGCTGGTCGATCCGGCCGAGTGGGCGGCGCGCGAGGTGGTCGAGGCGCCGCCTGCGCTGCAGGGCACCGGCCGCGAGTTGTTCGGACTGATGCGGCACGGCGCGAGCGAGGCGGAGGCCGGTGCCTCGGCGATGCTCGCGATGTCCGGGTTCTGACAAGCGGCCGGCAACAGGCCGCAAGGAGAGGATGCACATGGAAGTCGTAGCGGTTGATATCGGCGGCACGCACGCGCGCTTCGCCATCGCCGAAGTCGAAGGCGGCAAGGTCCGGTCACTCAGCGAGCCGATCACGCTGAAGACCGCCGAACACGGCAGCCTGCAGCTCGCCTGGCAGGCGTTCGGCCGGCGGATCGACCGGGAGCTGCCGCGCGCGGCGTCGATCGCGGTCGCCTCGCCGATCAACGACACGCTGATCAAGCTCACCAACAACCCGTGGATCATCCGCCCGCCGCTGATGCACGAGCGGCTGGGGGTAGACACCTATTCGTTCATCAACGACTTCGGCGCGGTCGGCCATGCCGTCGCGCAGGTGCCGGAAGACAACTTCATCCACGTCTGCGGCCCCGACGTGCCGCTGCCCGAGCGCGGCGTCCTCAGCATCTGCGGGCCCGGCACCGGCCTGGGCGTCGCGCAGGTGCTGCGCCACGCCCACGACTATCACGTCATCGAGACCGAGGGCGGCCACCAGGACTTCGCGCCGCTCGACGGGATCGAGGATGCGCTGCTCAAGCGGCTGCGCAAGACCTACACCCGCGCGTCCGCCGAGCGCGCCGTGTCCGGCCCCGCGATCGTCGCCTGGTACGAGACGCTGGCCGAGATCGAGGGATCGCCGGTCGCGAGCCGCGACGACAAGACGCTGTGGCAGCTGGCGCTCGACGGGCACGACAGCCTCGCCGCCGCCGCGCTCGACCGCTTCTGCCTGTCGCTCGGCGCCTTTGCCGGCGACACCGCGCTCGCGCACGGCGCCAAGGGCGTGGTGATCGCGGGCGGCCTCGGCCTCCGGCTCAAGGACAAGCTGCTCGAAAGCGGCTTCGGTCAGCGCTTCACCGCCAAGGGGCGGTTCCAGTCGCTGATGGGGAACATCCCCGTCAAGCTCATCACCCATCCCCAGCCCGGCCTGTTCGGCGCCGCGGCCGCCTTCGCGCAGGAGCACGCACGATGACCCTTCCCGACATCCAGACGATCATGAACGCCGGGCCGGTCATTCCGGTGCTGGTGATCGACGACGCCGCCACCGCCCGTCCGCTTGCAGAGGCGCTGGTCCGCGGCGGTATCCGTACACTGGAGGTGACGCTGCGCACCCCGGCCGCGCTCGATGCGATCCGCGAGATGAAGAAGGTGGAGGGCGCGATCGTCGGCGCCGGCACGGTCGTCAACCCGACCCAGTTCGCCCAGGCGATGGAAGCCGGCGCCGAGTTCATCGTCTCGCCCGGCCTTACGCAGAAGCTCGCCGAGCCGATCATCGACAGCCGCGTGCCGTTCCTGCCGGGCATCGCCAACGCCGGCGACATCATGCGCGGGCTCGACCTGGGGCTGACCCACTTCAAGTTCTTCCCGGCCGAGGCGTCGGGGGGGCTGAAGGCGCTGAAGGCGCTTGCCGCCCCGTTCTATCAGGCGCGGTTCTGCCCGACCGGCGGGATCAGCCTGGCGACGGCGCCGGAGTGGCTGGCGTTCGATCCGGTGCTGTGCGTCGGCGGCAGCTGGCTCGCCACCGGCAGCATGGAAGAGGTCGAGGAAAAGGCCCGCGCCGCCGCGCAGCTCAAGGGCTGAGTGTGCGGGGGCTGCTGCTCGCGCTGGGAATGACGATGGCGAGCGTTGCGGCCCCGGCGGCATCCGCCGGACCGCAGCTGATCACCTCACCGGCGCCGCTGCCGCAGGACCATTCCCGCCCGCGCATCTTCCTGGCGGGCAGCATCGACATGGGCAAGGCGAGCGACTGGCAGGCGGAGTTCGTCGCCGCGCTCGCCGACCTCGACGTGACCATCCTCAACCCGCGGCGGGCCGACTGGAACCCGGCGTGGAAGCCCGAGGCGGGCAATCCGCAGTTCCGCGAGCAGGTGGAATGGGAGTTGCGCGCGCTGGAGGCGGCGGACGTGATCGTCCTCTATCTCGCCCCCGGCACGCAGAGCCCGGTCAGCCTGCTCGAAATGGGGCTGCACGCCCGGTCGGGAAAGCTGGTGCTGCTCTGCCCGCCCGGATTCTGGCGCAAAGGCAACGTCGACATCACCGCCGAGCTGTACGGCGTCCAGCAGGTCGACACGATGGCGGCGCTGGTGGCCGAGGTGCGACGGCGCGCGGCTGCCAGACGCCGCTGACATCCGCCCTCAGCCTGACGGAAGTCAGGATCTATTGCCGCTACGCTCGACCCCCAGCACAGCGGCCGCCGCTACATCTCCCCGCGCTGGCGGCGGATGGCGTACCATTTCTGCACATTGGCGTTGTGCTGCTCGAGCGTGTCGGCGAACACATGCCCGCCGCTTCCGTCGGCGACGAAATAGAGCGCGCTGGTCGACGCCGGGTCGAGCACCGCGTCGATCGAGGCGCGACCCGGGTTGGCGATCGGCCCCACCGGCAGCCCGGTCGAGGCATAGGTGTTGTAGCCGTTCTTGGCAGTCAGCTCCGAGCGGAGGATGCGCCGGCCGAGCGGGCGTCCCTTGGTCACCGGATAGATGACCGTCGGGTCGGCCTGCAGCGGCATGCCCTGCTTCAGCCGGTTGCCGTAGACCGCCGCGACCGTGCGGCGTTCCGCCGGCTTGGCGGTTTCCTTCTCGACGATCGAGGCGAGCGTCAGCGCTTCCTGCGGGCTACCAACCACCGCGCCCGGCTTGCGGCGCTTCCAAGCGGCGGCGAGATAATCGCGCATCGCCTTCTGCATGCGATCGAGCACCTCCTGGCGCGTGTCGCCGCGCTGATAGCTGTAGCTGTCGGGCAGGACGCTGCCCTCCTCGGGAACCGCGATCGTCCCGGTGAGGTGCGGCGCACGCATCAGCGCCTCGTGCACCAGCACCGACGGCATGCCTTCGGGCACGGCGACGAGGCGCTGGATCACCTTGCCGCTCTGCAGCAGCTCGAGCACGTCGGACTGGCTGGCATGCGCCGGCACCTGATATTCGCCGGCGCGGATCGGCGCGTCGGAGCCGAGCACGCGCGCGAACAGCAGGAAGCGGTGCGCGGAGCGGATCGCCCCCGCCTTCTCCAGCTCGGTCGCGGCGCGCGACAGCGTGGCGCCGTTCGGCACCACCACCGCGAGCTCCTTTTCGGCCGGTCCCGCGCCCATCCAGCTGCTGGCGACGCCGAACAGCACCGCCAGCAGCGCCAGCGCGAGAACCATGCCGAAGCATCCGGGGCGGCGCATCAGCCGCGGGCCTGCCGGTGCGGCGATGCGCCCATCCTCAGATCGCCTTCATCACCAGCGAGGCGTTGGTGCCGCCGAAGCCGAACGAGTTGTTCAGGATCGCCTTCACCTTGCGCTCCTTGGCGACGTGCGGGACCAGGTCGACGCCGACGCAATTCTCGCTCGGGTTGTCGAGGTTGAGCGTCGGCGGGACGATCCCGTCGCGCATCGCCAGGATGCAGAAGATCGACTCCACCGCGCCGGCGCCGCCGAGCAGATGGCCGATCGCCGACTTGGTCGAGCTCATCGACACGCCGTCGAGCGCGCTGCCGAACAGGCGGCGGACCGCACCGAGTTCGAGCTCGTCGCCGAGCGGCGTCGAGGTGCCGTGCGCGTTGATATAGTCGATGTCCGACAGGTCGAGGCCAGACTTGCGCATCGCCATCTGCATCGAACGGAACGCGCCCGAGCCTTCGGGATGCGGCGCGGTCACGTGATAGGCGTCGCCCGACAGGCCATAGCCGATCACCTCGGCATAGATCTTGGCGCCGCGCGCCTTGGCACGCTCATATTCCTCGAGCACGACCACGCCCGCGCCCTCGCCCATGACGAAGCCGTCGCGGTCGCGGTCGTAGGGGCGGCTGCCCTTGGTGGGATCGTCACGGAATCCGGTCGACAGCGCGCGCGCCTGGCCGAAGCCGGCGATGCCGATCGGGCAGATCGCGCTCTCGGCGCCGCCCGCCAGCATCACGTCGGCATCGTCCATCGCGATCATCCGCGCGGCATCGCCGATCGAATGCGCGCCGGTCGAGCAGGCGGTGACCACCGCGTGGTTCGGACCCATCAACCCGTACTTGATCGAGACCTGACCCGAGATCAGGTTGATGAGGCGGCCGTGGACGAAGTGCGGGCTGACGCGCTTGGGGCCCTTGGCCGCGAGCACCAGCGATTCGCTCTCGATGCCCGGCAGGCCGCCGATGCCTGCGCCGATCGAGCAGCCGGCGCGGAAGCGCTCCTCCTCGGTCATGTCGGTGAGGCCTGCGTCCTCGATCGCCTGGCCCGCGGCGTCGATGCCGTAGACGATGAACGGATCGACCTGGCGCTGGATCTTGTGGTCGACGCGCTTGCTCGCGTCGAAACCGTATTCATGGTCGGCCGGCTTCACCTCGCAGGCATAGTTGCTCTGGAAGTCCGTCGCGTCGAAGTGAGTGATGGTGGCGGCGCCAGACTTGCTGGCGATGATGTTCTTCCAGGCCGTTTCGACATCGGCACCCAGCGGGGTGACGAGGCCGAGGCCGGTCACGACTACGCGGCGCATGGCAACTCTCCGTCTGTGCTCTCAAATGCGAACGGCCCCCCGCCCCTCGCTTGTCGCGGCGGGACGGAGGGCCGTTCCAATTCGGCGTCAGCCGCGGCCCCGTCGCGTCGCCGCGATCGGAGCCGGCAAGGCTCAGCCCTTGTGCTCGTCGATGTAGGCGATCGCGTCCTTGACGGTCGTGATCTTCTCGGCGGCGTCGTCGGGGATCTCGACGCCGAATTCCTCCTCGAACGCCATGACCAGCTCGACGATGTCGAGGCTGTCCGCGCCCAGGTCGTCGATGAAGCTGGCGTCCTCGGTCACCTTCTCGGCTTCGACGCCCAGATGCTCGACGACGATCTTCTTCACGCGATCGGCGGTCTCGCTCATTCCCTGTTCCTCTTTCAAATGCGGTAACTGCTATTCCTGAACGCACCTAGAACGGCGTCCGTTCGCTGGCAAGAGCCCCGGCGCGCCGGAGCGTGCCGCCCGTCAGATCATTGCCATGCCGCCGTTGACGTGGAGCGTCTGGCCGGTGACGTAGCCCGCCTCGCGGCTGGCGAGATAGACCACGGCGGCGCCGATGTCCGCCCCCTCGCCCAGGTCGCCCGCCGGGATCTTGCCGAGCAGCGCCTGCTTCTGCGCATCGGGCAGCACGTCGGTCATCGCCGAGCGGATGAAGCCGGGCGCGACGCAGTTGACGGTGATGCCGCGGCTCGCGAGCTCCTGGCCCAGCGCCTTGGACATGCCGACCAGCCCCGCCTTCGACGCCGCGTAGTTCGCCTGGCCCGGGTTGCCGGTCTGACCGACGATCGAGGTGATCGAGACGATGCGGCCGAACCGCGCCTTCATCATCGGCTTGGCGGCGGCGCGGGCGAGGCGGAACGCCGCCTCCAGGTTGACGCGGATCACCTGATCCCATTCGTCGTCCTTCATCCGCATCGCCAGATTGTCGCGGGTGACGCCGGCGTTGTTGACGAGGATGTCGAGCTTGCCGAGCGCCTGCACCGCCTGCGGCACCAGCTGGTCGACGGCAGCGCCGTCGGAGAGGTTGCACGGCAGCGCGACATGGTCGCCGCCCAGTTCCGTCTTGAACGCCTCCAGCTTGTCGAGGTTGGAGCCCGACAGCGCGAGCCGCGCGCCCTGCCCGGCCAGCGCCTTGGCGATCTCGGAGCCGATGCCCCCCGACGCGCCGGTCACCAGCGCGGTCATGCCTGTCAGATCGAACATCTTTTCGTCTCCGTTCACAGCCGCGCCGCCAGCGCTTCGATATCGTCCATCGTCACCACGCTGGTCGCGGTCGCGTCCGGCGCGATCCGCTTGACCATCGCGCCGAGCACCTTGCCGCCCAGCTCGACGAAGTCGCTCACGCCGGCCGCCTGCATCGCCAGCACCGATTCGCGCCAACGCACCATGCCCGTCACCTGCTGGACCAGCGCGACGCGGATCGCGCCGGGATCGGCGATCGGCGCGGCGTCGACGTTGGCGTAGACCGGCACGAGCGGCGCGCGCAGATCGGCGTCGAGCAGCGCATTCTCCATCGCCTCCGCCGCCGGCTGCATCAACGGGCAGTGGAAGGGCGCGGAGACCGGCAGCAGCAGCGCACGCTTGGCGCCCATCTCCTTGGCGAGCGCGACCGCGCGCTCGATCGCGGCGCGATGGCCGGAAATCACCACCTGGCTCGGATCGTTGTCGTTGGCGACCGCCGAGACCAGCTGCGCGCCGCCTTCCGCCAGGATCGAATCGGCCGCGGCACCCGCGATCGTCTGCGCCTTTTCCAGGTCGACGCCCAGGAGCGCGGCCATCGCCCCCTCGCCCACCGGCACCGCCGCCTGCATCGCCTGCCCGCGCAGCTTGAGCAGCCGGGCGGTGGTCGCGAGGTCGAACGCGCCCGCGGCGCACAAGGCACTATATTCGCCGAGCGAGTGGCCGGCGACGAAGTCGGCCTTGTCGGCCAGGCGGATGCCGCCGTCCTTCTCCAGCACGCGCAGCACGGCGATGGCGTTGGCCATGATCGCCGGCTGGGCGTTCTCGGTCAGCGTCAACTCGTCGGCCGGGCCTTCGGACATCAGCCGGAACAGGTTCTGGCCGAGCGCCTCGTCGACCTCGCCGAACACCTCGCGGGCGTGCGGCGACGCGGCGGCGAGCGCCGCCCCCATGCCGACCGACTGGCTTCCCTGGCCGGGAAAGATGAAAGCGCGCAACGTCCCTCTCCTTGGATCTCGAACGCGCGCGTTAGGCCGACCGGCAAGATGAACGCAACCCCGCGGACCGCGACAGCTTGCGACCATTTCGCCCGTCTCGCGACAAACGCCTGCGACACGGCGCACCCAGATTGGCTTCATCGCCACTCGAGGCGGAAAAGGAGCCGTTATCATGAAGAAGTTCGTTCTCGCCGCCGTCGCCGCTTCGCTGGTCGCGACGCCCGCCCTGGCCGCGCCGCCGCGCTCGGACCACGGCTCGCACCACACCGTCGAGCGGACCACCGTCGTCACCAGGCACGTCACCCGCACCCCGCAGCGTTCGTACCAGCAGCCGTATTCGCAGCAGCGCGGCTACCAGCAGTCGTACCAGAACGCCCGCCAATGGCAGCGCGGCGAGCGGTTCGACAGCCGCTACGCCCGCAACTATCGCCAGGTCGACTATCGCGGCCACGGCGGGCTCTATGCGCCGCCTCGCGGCTATCAGTGGGTCCAGTCCGGCAACGACGCGGTGCTGGTGGCGCTCGCCAGCGGGCTGATCGGAGCGGTGATCGGCGGGGCGCTCGCCAACTAATTCCTTGCCTTCCGCGGGCTTTGCGGTACAGGCACGGGTCCTCGGGGGTGGAAGGTTCGTCCTTTCGCCCCCGATTTGAATACGGACGACAGCCGGAGGGGCGCCGCATGGGGCGGCGTCAGCGATCGGCCAACATTAAGGTAACAGCATGGCTCTGTACGAGCATGTGTTCCTTGCGCGCCAGGATCTGGCACAGGCGCAGGTGGACCAGCTGGCGGAAACCGCCACGAAGATCATCGAAGACAACAACGGCAAGGTCGTGAAGACCGAGACCTGGGGGCTGCGTTCGCTGGCCTACCGGATCGCCAAGAACCGCAAGGCGCACTACGTCATGCTCGAGATCGACGCGCCCGCAGGCGTGGTCGCCGAGCTGGAGCGCCAGACCCAGATCAACGAGGACGTGATCCGCTTCATGACCGTCAAGGTCGACAAGCTGGAGGAAGGTCCGACCGTGATGATGCGCAAGAGCGAGCGCTCGGAGCGCGGCGACCGGGGCGGCCGCGGCCGTGACCGCGACGACCGTGCTTCGCGCGAGGACCGCGGCCCGCGCCGCGAAGAAGCGTAAGGGAGCATCATCATGGCACGACCGTTTTTCCGCCGCCGCAAGAGCTGCCCCTTCTCGGGCAAGGACGCTCCCCGGATCGATTACAAGGACGTCCGTCTGCTCCAGGGCTTCGTGTCCGAGCGTGGCAAGATCGTCCCGTCGCGCATCACCTCGGTGAGCGCGAAGAAGCAGCGCGAGCTCGCCCAGGCGATCAAGCGCGCCCGTCACCTGGGCCTGCTGCCCTACATCGTGAAGTAAGGAGCGCCCGACATGGACGTTATTCTGCTGGAGCGCGTCGAGAAGCTCGGCGCCATCGGCGACGTGGTCAAGGTGAAGGACGGCTTCGCCCGCAACTTCCTCCTGCCGCGCAAGAAGGCGCTGCGCGCCAACGAAGCCAACCGCAAGGTGTTCGAGGCGAACCGCGAGCGCATCGAGGCCGAGAACGCCTCGCGTCGTACCGACGCGCAGGCCGAGGCCAAGACGCTCGAGGACGTGTCGGTCACGCTGATCCGTCAGGCGTCGAACACCGGCCAGCTCTACGGCTCGGTCGCGGTGCGGGACCTGGTCGAGGTGCTCGTCGCCGACGGCCACAAGGTCAACAAGTCGCAGATCGTGCTCGACCGCCCGATCAAGGCGATCGGCATCCACGACGTCAAGGTCGCGCTGCACCCGGAAGTGACCGTGACCGTCAAGGTCAACGTCGCCCGCTCGCCGGAAGAAGCCGACATGCAGGCGCAGGGCGTCGACGTGATGGCCGCGATGTTCGAGCAGGACACCGCCGGCTTCACCGAGGACTACGACTCCAACGCCGAGCCGGGCGAGATCGCCCGCGAAGAGGCGCCGGCCGAGGGCGAGGAAGCCTGAGGCTTCCCGTGTTCGAAGCCAAGCAAACAGGAAGGGCCGCCGGGAACACCCGGCGGCCCTTTCTTTTTGTCTGCGGGGTCTCCGACGCGCCGTTAGCGCCGCGACCGCGGCTCCGTCAGTGCACCATCACATAGGCACTGACCACCGCCACGAGCGGAACCGACGCCAACACCACCGGAAAGAACTTGAACATCGTCATTCACCTGCAAGGGTCTTCGCCGGCTTCAATGCCCCGCTGGCGAAAAGGTTGCCGGAGGATGAACGGGGCGGCCGAGGCTGAGGGCGAGAGGGTGCTCGTCGATCGCGTCGCGAGTGTCCGAACGGCTGCGAATTAACCGCGAAAACAGTGACTTGCAAAAAAGTCCCGGCAGCTCGAAAACGCTGCTTGACGCCCCCGCCCCCCACCCGTAAACGGCCCCCTCACCAAGCGATTGGCCCCTTCGTCTAGCGGTCTAGGACGTCGCCCTCTCACGGCGAAAACACGGGTTCGAGTCCCGTAGGGGTCACCAGCGCCTGCCAGAATGGCGGATTTGCGCGGTTTTTGCGGCTTTTACCGACGCTTTATCCATCCTGTGTACAAAGGATGGGTACAAAGTGATCCGTATGGCCACCCCCAGCAAAGACCCTCGCACTGGCATCTATCAATTTCGCCGCGTCGTGCCCGAAGCACTGCGGCCGCACTTTGATGGCGGTCGCACCGAGTACAAGCGATCCCTGGACACGCGCGATCCCGAGGAGGCGAAAAAGCTATATCCAGCGCAAGCTCAAATCTTCGAGCAGAAGCTGGCCGCGGCAAGGCGCGCATTGCTGACGAAGCATCTCGCCGCCGCGACCGGCATGGTCGATGCCTTTCTCGAGGGCGTCGATGACGACGCGCTTCGGGGCATGGCGATGAAGCTGGCCTCGTTGGAGACAGGAGCATTCGGGTCCGCACATGGCATCGACCCGGACTCGCCGGGTGCTCGATACGACTTCGGCAATCCGCCTTCTCGGGCTGACCTCGACGACCATGCCGCTCGCAAGCAGATGTTGGAGGCCGTTTCCGATCTCCAGCCGCTGCCTTGGCTGGAGACGCTGCAGCGGGTGGCCGCGCTGCCGAGCTTGGATCCGATCGATTGGGCGATTGCTTCCATCGCCTACAACGCGAAGGTGGAAGCGGAGCCCGGCAGCGAGTTGCACGAGGCGATCGGACGCGCTTACCTCGATCGGCTGTGCGCCGCCTGCGCCGTGCGCGTGGCGCCTACCCGTACTCGAATCATCCCCGCCCCCGTGATCGTCAACGGCGCGTCGCCACCGCCTGTTGTTGCTGTGTCTGTTGCGCCACCGGCCGTGCCTGCCCCGACTCTGACGACTGCCTATGAAGCTTGGGTCAACTTCAAGCCGCGCGAGTTGAAGCTGGTGGACGAGTGGCGGCGCGCCATCCAGCGCTTCGTTGCGCTGAATGGCGACCTGCCTGTTGATCAGATCACCGCGACTATGGTGCGCGACTACCGCCGTACCTGCTCCGGCCTACCCTCTAGGGCATCGAAAGAGATCGCGCTGTTGCCGGTGCGTGAGCAGGTTGAGTTCGCGCGCAGCCACAACCTTCGGACGCTGGCATCCGATACCGTTAACAAAGCTCTATCCGCCATTCGCGTCACACTTTCCCATGCGGTCGAGGAACTGGAGGTAATAGCCGACAACGTAGCAAAGGGAGTCAAATCGCTGCCGCGTGACGACATCGAGGACGCACGGCTGCCGTTCGACCCGGCCGACTTGCAGCGGATCTACTCGGCGGAGTTGCCCAAGAAGGAAGGCGTGTCGACCCAGACGCTGTTCTGGGTGCTACTGCTCGCCCCCTTTACCGGCTGCCGTCTTGATGAACTGGGCAGTCTGCGCCCGGGCAATGTTCGCCGCTACGAAGGAATTGACTACATCGCGATTGAGGTGGACCGGCGGCGCGTGCGGGAGCAGCAAGATGCACCCAAGAAGCGTATCAAAACCGCAAGCGCCAAGCGCGACATCCCGATCCACCCGTTACTGATCGAAGCCGGCTTCCTTGATCTGGTCGAACGACGTCGCGAGGAGAAGGCGGCGTGGCTCTTTCCCGAATTGCAAGCCAACAAGTACGGTAGCCGTACCCAGCGTCTCTCGCGCGTGATCAACGACTTCCTCGACGATATCGGCTTGTCTGATCCCGAACTGGTGTTTCACTCCTTCCGACATACCGGTAAGCGTGCAATCCGTGGGAAGGTCCAAACCGACATCGTGGACCTGCTGTTCGGCCATGCTGACGGGTCGGTCAGCACAAAATACGGTCGTGGCGCTGAGATGCAGACGTTGCATGATGCCATCGCCAAGTTGGTTTATCCGGAAGTCGACTGGAAGGCGTTTATCGCCGGCGCACCAGTAAGCATATAGACCCAAACCCGGTCACTCAGGGCCACCCGAACGCTTCCCGGAAGCGGTCTTTGGTTCAGGTGGTAAATGGCGCCCGGGGCGCCACAACTACGCAATCTGTTCAAGCTGCCGGGTTAAGGGCACACCGTGATCATGCCCTGGCTTATCCTCTCGATCCTCCCGAACATCGACCTGCGCGTCGAGATCGCCGCCGAACAGATCGCCATCGTGCCGCCGACGGACGAGCGCGTAATTGCCTTGCGGGGCGAGCACCCGAACCTGGAGCAGTTCCTCGCGCGGTTCACAGGTTCGCACGGACGCGCGGTCCACCCTGCGGTCCTGCTGTTCGACGCGCAAGCCCCGGATACGAAGCGCACCGGCGAAGCGATGGTCGGTATCCGCAACGCGCTGGCCGTCTCGACCGTGCTCCAGCAGACCGCGCTCGAGCTGCAGTACCCTCAGGGGCACCGCATCCTCTTCACCGATCCGTTCGACTTCTATCCCTGGAACCTCGACCGCGATTTCGACCGGATGATCAGCATCACGCCGGCCAGCATGGCGATCCACCGGGTGGACGACTTTGCCGGTCAGCCTTCGCCCGGATCGCCCGTTCATACGCTCCAGCGGACCGGCATCGATCGCATCCTGCTCGGCGAGATTCTCGACCATTGGAACGCCGCCTATGGACAGCCGCGGATGACGCCGATGGGCCGCGCGCTGTTCCGCTCACTCAACATGGCGAACGCCGCGATGCGAATGCCGGCGACGACGGCCGCGACGATCTTCGACTATGGTCGCCAATGCGGATTATGGATCAGCGCGTTTGAGATTCTCGCGCATTTCGAACATGGCCGCGCCAATCTCGCCAACGTGTTCGCGCTGCTCGACATGAAGCGATTCCACATGCGCCGGTTAAATGCTCGGCGCTACCGGGTCCGCTATGGCGGCCAGCGGCTCAGCGTCACCCTCGCCCACAAGCTTTATGAGCGGCTATACCGCGTGCGGAACGACTTTCTGCACGGCAACCCAGTGACGGTGAAGTCGCTCCAAATCGCGCAAAGCGGCCGGTTCGTTGGGCATTTCGCGCCGCTGCTCTACCGCTTCGCGCTGCGCAACTTCCTCAACCTCCACTTCGTGCCGCAAGTGGCCCCCGGCGACATCCAGCAGCAGATCGCGGCCCGCTTCGAGGAGCATGGCTATGAGGCGGCGCAGCTCGACGCCGAGCAAGCGTTGCTGCTCGCCAATGTCGCGCCGGCCGACAACGAAGACTAAGCCATGCTCGATCAAGGGCGCGGCTGCGACCCGCCCGCGGCCGGCAGTTCCTTGTCCATGTTGAACCGCAGCACTTCCTCGAAGACACGGTTGCGCGCCTTGGCGTCAGTTATGAGCGAGGCGGCCGGCATCACATAGAGGTGCAGCGGGATATCGTCGGAGGCTCCGATGACGAAATCGTCATAGACCACACGTTCGCTGAGCGAGAACACGTCCTTGAAGCCGGTGCGCTTCATGTCCTTGTAGAATTCGTCGTCGATCTCGACGACGGAGAAAGCGAACACCTCCCGCACCGTGTCGATGCGATCGACCAGCTCACTAGCGTAAAGCCTGCACTGCACCAAGGCCTTGTTGTTCTCGAAGATGTCAGCGCCTGGCTTCTTGAACTCGATGATGACGATCTTGTTCGGGCGGCCATCATTATCCTTGGAGAAGAATGCGGCAACGTCGGGCTTGCGCTGCTGCTTCGACTCGGTCTCGACCCCGACTTCGCGAACAATTCGTGCCAGCGTCTCGTCGCTGTAGATGTTGCTGTAGGACAGGAACTTGTCGTCCACGAGCCAGACATTGTTCTCGCGGATGTCGCTGCCATCGCTGTGCTTGCGCAGGATGGCATTGTGCAGGACGTCCTCGGCTGAATCGCGCGGCATCTTGGCAAGGGAGTCGATGACCAGGGCGCGATGAACAATGAAGCGCGCCAAGTCGTCGCTAGCGAGGTGCGAAATATCGTCGAAAGCAACAGTGCGGCCTTCTTCCAGCGCTTCGACGAGCTGGTCTTCGCGCCGCGCCTGCTGCGCGCGGTAGGTCCCCTCCCTCGCCGTTCGCCACGAAAGCGTCCACGCCCCAGACTTCGCCCGTCGCACGAAACTGCATGACGAAATTGGTGAGTGGTTGCTGCCGATCTCCACGGACGCTGCCGGTATAAGTCAGATTGCCGCCCTTCGTTGTGCCCCAGCTTTGGCCTTGGGTTGGACCCAGGATCGCCGGTCGGACGCCACCTGCGCCATACTCGATCGGCGCTGACCATGACCGCGGCAGGATCCGAACGAAGCGATATGGCCCGTCGCTGGTCATCTTCGTGCCTGAGGTGCCGCCTTCGTTGATGGGGAGCGGGACGGTTGGATCGTACCATAGGCCAGGTGCCGGCCCCTCGCGCTGCCATTCCGGGCGCAGTGGCTCGGCGGCAGGCGTCGCTGCCGCGATCGAGAGGCGAAGCGCTTCGCGCAGCAGCAGCGCCCCCGCCACCGTCTTCACCACGCTGCCCGCCCCGCCGGACAGCGAAGTGCCGCCCAGGATCGCCGCGGCGATCACGGTCAGTTCCGATCCCTGCATCGCAGTGGGGTTGATCGCCCCGAGCCGGCAGCCGAACAGCACCCCGGCAAAGCCCGCGGCAACGCTCGACAGCACGAAGGCGCCGAGCCGATAGGCATGGACGTTGATGCCCGACAGCCGCGCTGCCTCGGCATTGCCGCCAACCGCATAGATGCGCCGCCCGAAGACGGTGAAGCGCAGCACGAACGCCACCGCGGCGGTAAACAGCGCGAGGTCGACGACCGGCGCTGCGACGGTGAACTGCGGTCCCACGAGAAGCGTCAGCCCGCCGAGCAGCACGCCGCCGGCGACCGCCAGCGGCTGCCGCTTGGCGAGCCCAATCGCCAGCAGCGCCACGGCGATCCCCAGCAGTGGCCAGAACAGCGGCACGCGCGTGCTCTCGAACGCGAGCATCTGCTGAAGCACCGCCGGGTCCTCGACCATCAGCGAGCGGCCGTCGGTGAGGACCAGCACCAACCCGCGCACTGCGGTCAGCGTGCCGAGCGTAACGATGAACGCGTTGATCCCGACGAACTGCACGATCGCGCCGTTCAGCAGGCCGACGGTGGCGGCGGTGCACAGCGCCGCGATCGCTGCGGGAGCGAAGCCGATCGTCCCCGCCAGCCCGACCAGCACCGCGGCGGCCAGCGCCGCCACCGAGGCGACCGACAGGTCGAAGGCGCCGGTGATCAGCATCACCGTCATCGCCACGCCCATGATCCCGATCAGCGAGGCCTGATAGACGATGTTGCCGAGGTTCTGTCCGGACAGATAGGGCGGCAGCCCGCGCGACGCGGCGAGCGCCGCCAACACCCCGAGCAGCAGCAGCAAGGCGTAATAGACCCCCGCCTCGCGCAGGCCGAAGCTTCGGCGCCAATCGGTCATGCAGCATTCTCCATCGGCAGGCGGCCACCGCCCGCCATGAGGATCAGGCTCGCCTCGTCGCTGATAGCCGGATCCGCCTCGCCGACCACCCGCCCGTCGCGCAGCACGAGGATGCGGTCGGCGATCGCGAGCAACTCCTCGAACTCCGAGGAGACGAGGAGGACGGCGATGCCGTCGTCGGCGAGCGTGCGGACGAGCCGCAGGATTTCGGTCCTGGCACCGATGTCGATGCCGGCGGTCGGCTCGTCGAGCAGCAACACGCGCGTCGTCGACGCGAGCCACTTCGCGATCACCACCTTTTGCGCGTTGCCGCCAGATAGCTCGGGCGGACACGCGTCGGGACCCGGCGCCTTGATCGCCAGCCGCTCGATCGCGGCCTCGGCGTCCCGCCGCTCGGCGCGCACATCGAGCAATATGCCTCCGGCTCGTGACAGCGCGATGTTCTCGGCGAGGGTGAGCAGCGGAACATAGCCTTGCGCGGCCCGGTCTTCGGGAACCAGCGCCAGCCCCGCCGCAACCGCCTCGTCGGGCCAGCGGCCGACCGGCGCACCGGCTAGCGTCACCGATCCGGACGCTTGCCGATCGGCGCCGAAGATCGCGTGGAGAAGCTCGCTGCGTCCTGACCCAAGCATCCCCGCCAGTCCGAGGATCTCACCTTCGCGGAGCGTCAGGTTCGTGGGGGCGAGCTTGCCCGGCGACGAGAGGTCGCGGACCTCGAGCAGCGGCGCACCCAGCGTCCGCGGTTCGGGCGCGCGCTCCAGAACGGCGACGGCGCGGCCGGCGATCGCGGCGGCGATCTGTCGCTCGTCCAGCGTCCGCGTCTCGGCGTGGAGCACCGCGCGCCCATCGCGCAACACGGTCACTTCGTCGGTCAGCGCAACGATCTCGTCGAGGAAGTGCGATACGAACAGCACCGCCTTGCCGTCCGCGGCCAGACGACGAATGGTCGCATACACCGCCTCGCGCTCGTGCCCGGCGAGCGATGCGGTCGGCTCGTCCATCACGATCACGTCGGCGCCGCTCGCCAGCGCCTGGCCGATGGCGACCATCTGGCGCGCGCCGATCGGCAGGTCCGCGACAAGCGCGTCGAGCGGAAAAGGATTGCCGAGCGCAGCGACCAGATCGACCACCGCCGCCCGTCCGTGCGAGCGACGCCAACCGCCTGTACGGAGAGTCGCGATGACAGCCCCTCTGTCCGGACTGCTGGTGATCGACATGGCGCAGTTCCTGTCGGGGCCTTCGGCAGCGCTACGACTGGGAGATCTGGGTGCACGGGTCATCAAGGTCGAGCGTCCCGGCACCGGCGACATCTGCCGCACCCTGTACCTCAGCGACACCGACGTCGAAGGCGATTCGACGCTGTTCCACGCGATCAACCGCAACAAGGAGAGCTTCGCCGCCGACCTGAAGGACCCCAAGCAGGCGGAGCAGGTCCGCCGGTTGATCGCGCAAGCGGACGTCGTGATCCAGAACTACCGCCCCGGCGTCGCCGATCGGCTCGGTTTCGGCCCCGACCGGCTCCGGGCGGATCATCCGCGCCTGGTCGTCGGCAGCATCTCCGGCTATGGCCCGGACGGCCCGTGGGCGGGCATGCCGGGACAGGATCTGCTCGCTCAGGCGGTGTCCGGCGCGATGTGGCTAAACGGCGACCGCGACGACGGCCCGGTCCCGTTCGGCCTCTCGGTGGCCGACATGCTCGCGGGACACATCCTGGTCGAAGGCATCCTGGCAGCGTTGGTGCGACGGGGCATCACGGGCGACGGCGCGCATGTCGAAACCAGCCTGTTGGAGGCGATGGTCGACCTCCAATTCGAGGTGCTGACCACGCATCTGAACGATGGCGGGCGACCGCCGATCCGCGCCGCCACCGCCAACGCCCACGCCTATTTGGCGGCACCCTACGGCGTATACCGCACCAGCGACGGCTGGCTGGCGCTGGCGATGACGCCTTCGTCGAAACTGGAGCATCTGCTCGAGTTGCGCCTCGGGCAGCGCAACCCATTTGCTGAGCGAGACCTAGTAAAGGCCATGGTCGCCGAGCGTCTGGGGACGAAGCGTACCGGCGAATGGATCGCTATACTGCAGCCGAACGACGTCTGGTGCGCCGCCGTACGGGATTGGCCAACATTGCTAGCAGAAGCCGGCTTTCGCAGACTCGAATTGTTGCAGACATTACAGCGTAACGGAACCTCGATTACCACAACCCGCGCACCGCTTCGCATCAACAGCAAGCGACCCGTCAGTCGAACTGCGGCCCCAATCGTAGGGACACATACTGCGGTGATCGCAGACGAGTTTGGGCTGGATTCGCTTTAAGGCTTCTCCTGGTGAAAACCGGTTAAGAAAAGTTCGTTTCACTGTCTTGAGATCGCCTTCGACGCGGCGGGTAAGGGATCGTTGATCACAGCCATAAAATCACAGATATTTCGACGGCGGAGGAGGCCGCAAGGTCACGGTGATCGGCAAGTGTGGTGCTCGTTTCGTGCGGCATATCCCCGTTCTTAATCTCGGCCTCGCGCATGAGGATCTATTGTGACGTGCCAACGGTTGACGAGGCAGGATGATAGTTGGTCCGCCGCAGCTACCCGGCCGATGGGCTGGGGCGGGATGTCAGCCGACGCTGGGAACGCGTAGAGCGGCGCATGGACTTCGATCAGCTGGTAATCCGCTTCTTCGGAACCGACGACATCGGCTCGCTGCCGCCGGATCAGCTCGTCGCGGGCGTCGAACGCCTGCGGCTGCAGTTCGGGCTGGAGAAGGATGGCGGGCGATGCTTCGCGCTCTGGTGCCTCCTCTACACGCTCGGCGTCACGCCGGGCCTTGATAGTGCCTTCGACGAGGAGGACGATCGGAACGCCGCCCGCGATTTCATGGATGTCGCCGATCGCGAAATGGGAGACGGCGGCTAAGCCCCCAACTCCGGTCGTTCATCGACCCAATCGACAACCTGAGGTGTTCAGTCCCGGCATCTGGTGGATCGGATTGACGATGAAGCGTTCTGGCTCTGAGGTCCAGAGCTTGGCGATGTATTCGTAGGGTGTGAGGCCGCTGAG
>NZ_JBIUCZ010000040.1:0-25019 GCF_047975845.1 Sphingomonas mangrovi
CCGCCCGCTGCTCGGCCGAATAGTAGATCCGCTTGCGCTGCCTCATCGCTCACACCCTCCTCACCTCGAGAATGATGCGTTGCGACCACCGGTTGAACCCACAGTGGAAAGCGGTCGTTCGCTTAATCGTCAAAATGCTACAAGCTGCCGCGACGGTGACAGGAGCGGTGACGATGGACGAGGATTTGGCGCGCATCTTAGCGACGGGCGGAACCGTCGCTTCCAGAGAAATCGCCCGCTTATACGATCTGCTGGCGCAGCACTTGCCGGGAGATGAAGCGCTACGGCTTGGCCTTGTATCAGCTCTAGCTGAGATAGGTTCGAAAGTCATACAGCCGGCCTTCGACGCGCATCCCGGATTGCAAACCGAATTCGAGCATAGGATCGAAAAATACCACGCCGCGACTTGACTGCCTGCCATTGGGCGTTAGCGGTCTTCCCGTTGAAGGTTGAGGAGCCGGTCGACGTTCACCAGCCGGGGCCCTTCTTCTCTCCCCTCGCCCGCGCCTTGCCTTCGCGCAGGCGTTGCGCCACTGCCGACGCCATGAACGCTCCCGCTCCCAAGCCCTGGGTCCTCGACATCGCGCCTTATATCCCGGGCCGCGCGACCAGCGACGGCGACCGGCCGGTCGCCAAGCTTTCGGCCAACGAGAACCCGCTCGGTACCTCGCCCGCCGCGCGCGCCGCGTTCGAGGGCGCGCACGGCAGCCTGGAGCGCTATCCGGACCCGAGCGCGACCGTGCTGCGCGAGACGCTCGCCGCCGCGCACGGGCTCGATCCCGCACGCGTGATCTACGGCACCGGGTCGGACGAGCTGCTCCATCTGGCGGCGGGCGCCTATGCCGGTCCGGGCGACGAGGCGATCTACGTCCGCTACGGCTTCGCGGTGTACGACATCGCGATCCGCCGCGTCGGCGCGACGCCGGTGGTGGCACTCGACCACGACTATGCGACCGACGTCGACGCGATCCTGGCGGCGGTGACAGAGCGTACCACGCTGGTCTATGTCGCCAACCCCAACAATCCGACCGGCACCTTCACGCCGGCCGCGGAGATTGCGCGGCTGCACGCTGGCCTCCCCTCCCACGTGCTGCTGGTGCTCGACCAGGCCTATGCCGAATATGTCGAGCCGGAGGACGACGACTTCGGGCTGACGCTGGCCGAGACCCACGAGAACGTGTTCGTCACGCGCACCTTCTCCAAGATCCACGGGCTGGCGGCGGAGCGGATCGGCTGGGGCTATGGCTCGGCCGCGGTCATCGACGCGATGCACCGCATCCGCGCGCCGTTCAACGTCACCACCGCCGGGCAGGCGGCCGCGGTCGCCGCCGTCGGCGACACCGGCTTCGTCGAGCGCAGCCGCGCCCATAACCGGCAGTGGCGTGACTGGCTGGCGGGCGAAGTCGCCGCGCTCGGCAACGCCGGGCTGCGTGCGGTGCCGTCGGAGACCAACTTCCTGCTGGTGCTGTTCGAAGGCCCGGTGTCGGCCGAGACCGCCTACAACGGGCTGATGGAGGCGGGCTACATCACCCGCTGGCTGCCGGGCCAGGGCCTCGCCAACGGCCTGCGCATCACCATCGGCACCGAGGGGCAGATGCGCGGCCTGGCGCACGCACTGCGCGGAATCGTCGGCTGATGCTGCCCTTCGCCCGCGTCGCGATCGTCGGCCTGGGGCTGATCGGATCGTCGGTCGCGCGCGCGGTGCGGGAGGCGATGCCGGGCGTGCGGCTCACCGGCCACGACGCCGACCCGCAGGTCCGCGAGACGGCGCGGGCGCTGAACCTCGTCGACGACGTCGCCGAGCACCCCGGCGCCGCGGTGCTCGATGCCGAGCTGGTGGTGCTGTGCGTGCCGGTCGGTGCGATCGGCGCGGTCGCGGCGGAGCTGGCGCCCGATCTGCCCGAGGGCGTGATCGTCACCGACGTCGGGTCGAGCAAGGCCAGTGTTGCCCAGGCGCTGGGCCTCGCGCTGCCGGGCGTCACCGTCGTGCCCGCGCATCCGGTCGCCGGCACCGAGCGCTCGGGTCCCGAGGCAGGGTTCGCGACGCTGTTCCGCCACCGCTGGTGCATCCTGACGCCGGCCGAGGACGCCGATCCGGTCGCGGTCGAGCGCGTCGCCGAATTCTGGCGGCGGCTGGGCGCCGACATCGAGCAGATGGCGCCCGAGCACCACGACCGCGTGCTCGCCGTCACCAGCCACCTGCCGCACCTGATCGCCTACACCATCGTCGGCACCGCCTCCGACCTGGAGGAAGTGACGCAGAGCGAGGTGATCAAATATTCGGCGGGCGGCTTCCGGGATTTCACCCGCATCGCCGCATCCGACCCGACGATGTGGCGCGACGTGTTCCTCAACAACCGCGAGGCGGTGCTCGACATGCTCCAGCGCTTCTCGGAGGATCTGTCGGCGCTGCAGCGCGCGATCCGCTGGGGCCAGGGCGACGAACTGTTCGACCGCTTCACCCGCACCCGCGCGATCCGCCGCTCGATCGTCGAGCAGGGCCAGGACGACGCCCGCGAGGATTTCGGGCGGAGCCACGAGTAGGCAGCGGGCCAAACTCGCACCGTGCCCTGTCGAAGGCCGGGGTCCAGTTGGGAAGGCGGCAGTCGCAGGACGCAACCTCAGGTCACGGCATCATCCGTCACCTCGTTGTCGTGCTCCTGCGAACGCAGGAGCACAGGGTTGCGAGCGGTAACGAGGGTTGTTCTGCCTGGCCCTGGATCCCTGCCTGCGCAGGGATACCAAAGGGCATTTGCAGCGCCGCCGGAGCGACAATCACGATGGCGTTCCCAACTGGGCCCCGGCCTTCGCCGGGGTACAGTCAGGTGGATCAGTCCGCGAACGGATCGCGGACCAGGATCGTGTCCTCGCGCTCGGGGCTGGTCGACACCAGCGCGACCGGGCACTGGATCAGTTCCTCGACGCGGCGGATGTACTTGATCGCCTGCGCCGGAAGTTCCGCCCAGCTGCGCGCGCCGGCGGTCGATTCCTGCCAGCCGGCCATCGTCTCGTAGACCGGCTCGACCGCGGCCTGGTCGGCGGCGTGCGTCGGGTAATAGTCGAGCGTCTCGTCGCCGAGCTTGTAGCCCGTGCAGATCGCGATCTCGTCGAACCCGTCGAGCACGTCGAGCTTGGTGAGCGCGATGCCGGTCACGCCCGAGACGGCGACCGACTGGCGCACCAGCACCGCGTCGAACCAGCCGCAGCGGCGCTTGCGGCCCGTGACGGTGCCGAACTCATGCCCGCGCTCGCCCAGCCGCTGGCCGGTCGCGTCCTCCAGCTCGGTCGGGAACGGGCCCGAACCGACGCGGGTGGTATAGGCCTTGGCGATCCCCAGCACGAAGCCGACCGCGCCCGGGCCAAGGCCGGAGCCGCCCGCCGCGCTGCCGGCGATGGTGTTGGACGAGGTGACGAACGGATAGGTGCCGTGGTCGATGTCGAGCAGCACGCCCTGCGCGCCTTCGAACAGGATGCGGCGGCCGGCGGCGCGCGCCTCGTTGAGGTCGCGCCAGACGGGCCGTGCGAACGGGAGCACGAAGCCCGCGATCTCGCGCAGCTGCTCCAGCAGCGCGGCGCGGTCGATCGGCGGCTCGCCGAAGCCGGCGCGCAGCGCGTCGTGGTGCGCGGACAAGCGGTCGAGCTGCGGCTCGAGCGAGTCGAGATGGGCGAGATCGCATACGCGCAGCGCACGGCGGCCCACCTTGTCCTCGTACGCCGGGCCGATGCCGCGGCGGGTGGTGCCGATCTTGCCGGCGCCGCTCGCATCCTCGCGCAGCCCGTCGAGGTCGCGGTGGAACGGCAGGATCAGCGTGCAATTGTCGGCGATGCGCAGCGTGTCGGGGGTGACCTCGACGCCCTGGTCGCGCAGCCGCGCCACTTCGTCGCGAAGCGCCCAGGGGTCGAGCACCACGCCGTTGCCGATGACGGACGGCGTCCCGCGGACGATGCCCGAGGGCAGCAGCGACAGCTTGTAGGTGGTGCCGCCCACCACCAGCGTGTGGCCGGCATTGTGCCCGCCCTGGAAGCGCACGACCATGTCGGCGCGCTCCGCCAGCCAGTCGACGATCTTGCCCTTGCCCTCGTCACCCCATTGGGCGCCGATCACCGCCACGTTCGCCACGCCAGTTCCTCTTCGTGAAAAGCGGGGTTGCCCTAGAGGGCGGCGCCGCCCGCGTCCACCCGTCGAAGGCGCCGCCCCGCCTCCTTTCCGTTCGTCTCGCGTCGGGATCGCACGCGTCGGGGCCCCGTATCGAAAGCCGTATGGCCCGCTACAGCCAGGTCCACAGCGGATTGGCGGGATCGGCGAGCAGCTTGGCGGTCAGCGCGAACGACATCACCACCAGCAGCGGCCGCACGCCCTTGCCCCCGAAGCGGATCGCCAGCCGCGCGCCCAGCAGCGCCCCCGCCATGTTGGCGAGCGCCATCACCGCACCCAGCAGCCACAGGACATGCCCGCCCGCGACCATCGCCAGCAGCGCGGCGATGTTCGTCGACAGGTTCAGCAGCTTGGTGTTGGCGATGGCGCGGACCAGCCCCAGCCCGCCCAGCGCCACCAGCACCAGCGTCAGGAACGATCCCGTGCCGGGTCCGAAGAAGCCGTCGTAGAAGCCGATCGCCGCGACGATCAGCGCGATGCCCCAGCGCCCCAGCCGCGAATGGCGGTCGACGTCGCTCATCGCCGGCGCGAGCAGGAAATAGAGCCCCATCGCGATCAGCAGCACCGGCATCAGCGCAGCCAGGAACGCCGAGCTGACGTGCTGCACCGCAGTCGCGCCCAGCGCCGATCCCGCGAACGCCGCCAGCGCCGGCAGCGCGAACCGCCGCAGGTCGACGTGCCCGGCGCGCCAATAGGTGTAGAAGGCCGAGGAGGTGCCCACCGCGCTCTGCAGCTTGTTGGTCGCCAGCGCCGCGACCGGCGGTACCCCGCTCGCCAGCATCGCCGGCAGCGTCAGCAGCCCGCCCCCGCCGGCCATCGCGTCGATGCCCCCTGCCAGAAAGGCGACGACGGCGAGGAAGGCGAGGGTGTCGACGGCGAGCTGCATCGCCGTCGCTTAGAAGCCCGGGTCGCCCGCGGCTAGGTGGCGGCAGCATCGCGCGGGCGGCCCGGGAGAACGGGCCGCCCGCACAGGATTCTCGGCGTCGGTTCAGAACGCCTGCCAGTCGTCGTCCTCGGTCCGGACCAGCGCGGGGAGCGCGGCGGCGAGAAGCGGTTTCGCCGGCACGGTCAGGCTGGCGGGGAGACGCCGGGCGGCGCGAGCGCCCCCGCCATCGACCACGAAGCGACCAGCCTGGTCGGCGAGGCTGCCGACCTCGACTGCGAGGTTGCGCGCCGCAGCCGACGTCTCCTCGACCATCGCCGCGTTCTTCTGCGTCGACTGGTCCATCGCGCCGATCGTGCTGGAGATCTCGCTGATCGCCGCCGACTGCGCGCGATTGTCGCTCGCCATCGTGCCGAGCAGTTCGTGGACCTGCCCCACGTCGTCCGAAATGTCGGCGAGCGCGCCGTCGACCTTGCGCACCGCGTCGACCGCGGTGACGATGTCGCTCTGGGTGACGGTGAGCTGGTCGCGGGCGCGCTTGGCCTCCTCTTCGGCACGCATCGCCAGGGCGGAGACCAGGTCGGCGACCACCGCGAAGCCGCGGCCTGCGTCGCCCGCACGTCCGGCCTCGACCGCGGCGTTCATCGCCAGCACCCGCGTCTGGAACGCGATCTTGTCGAGCCCCTCGATTACGCTGTCGATCCCCTTGGCGCTTTCGGAGACGCGGCCCATCGCCTGCACCGCCTCGTCGGCGATCGCGCGGCCGCCGCCGACGGTGGTGATCGCCTGGTCGGCGCGCTCGACGGTGCGCGACGCGGCGAGCGCGGTCGCCTTCAGCCGTCCGTCGATCTGCACCAGCGAGGCGGAGGTCTCCTCCAGGCTGGCGGCGTTGGTTTCGGTGCGGCGCGCGAGGTCCTCGGACGCCTGGGCGATTTCACCCGATCCGGTCCGGATCGCCGCGGTGCTTTCCGACACCTGCGAGATCAGCCCGCGCAGATTGGCGAGCGCGTCGTTGAAATTGCCCTTCAGCGTCGCATAGTCGCCCGGAAACTCGACCGCGATCGACGCGGTGAGGTTGCCGTCCGACAGGCTTGACAGGTGCGAGGACACGGTCTCGACGACCATCTTCTGCTCGGCCTGGGCCTTGGCCCTGGCGGCATCGGCGGCGCGCTTGGCGATGTCGTTCTCGCGGAACACCTCGACCGCCTGCGCCATGCGCCCGACCTCGTCGCCGCGGTGCGTCCCGGGGATCTCCGAGGCGGTGTCGCCTTCGACCAGCGCGCGCATGCGGTCCGCAAGCGCGGTGACCGGGCGCGAGATCGACCGCGCGAGGAAGCGGTTGAGCAGGCCGACCGCGACCAGCACGATCGCCATCAGCGACAGCAGCGTCACCGCCTCGCGCCACAGCGCCGCGCGAATGTCGTCGACGTAGACGCCCGATCCGATCACCCAGCCCCAGGGCGCGAAGCCCTTCACATAGGAGATCTTGGGCTGCGGCTGGTCGCTGCCGGGCTTGGGCCAGCGATATTCGATCGTGCCCTGGCCGTCGCGGCGCACCGCCTCCGTCATCGCGGTGAACGGATGCACGCCGTCGGCATCGACCACCCCGGCGAGTTCCTGTCCGTCCATTTCCGGCTTGGTCGGGTGCATGACCATGCGCGGCTGCATGTCGTTGACCCACAGATACTCGTTGTCGCCGTAGCGCGTCCCCTTGAGGATGCGGATCGCCTCGGCCTGGGCCTGCGCCCGGGTGAGCGCGCCGGCGCGCTCCTGTGCGGCGAGGGTGGCGACGACGCTGTGCGCGGTCTCCACCACGTTGCGAGTCCGCTCCGCCACGGCGGCGTCCATTCGCCTGTTGGTGTTGATCAACATCATGGTGGCGACCAGCAGAAAGCCGATGACCGTACCCAGCGTGATGAATGCCAACCGCCCCTGTATCTTGATGCTATGCACGCAGTCCCCCAGACGAACCGTCCGTAATTTCCCTTAGTTGTTATAGAGGGGCGCGCGGCAGGGAGTCGGGACTCTCGAAGACTTGTTTTCGTTTTCAGCGGATTCCCAGGTCGAGCGCTGCGGACTGCGAGTCCTCGCACCGGCTAGTGGAAGTCGCGCGAGCGGATCGGGATCGCTTGTTCGGGATCGCAACCGGTGCGGAACGGGCGGTGATAGTGCGAGCGCGGCGTCCACACCGGCGGCTCGCGAGGATCGCGCGGGTCCGGGCCGCCGCCGTTGGTGGCGCCGTCGCCGCGGCCGGTGAGGCGCGGCAGGTCGATGTCGCCGATGCTGCGCAGCATCGGCGTGCGATCGACCACCCGGTCGGTGATGACGTGGATCACCTCTCCCTCGCGCTGCACCCGGCCGACGATCGACACCATCGCCGCCGACATGACGGTGCGCCGCTGCTTCTCGAACCGGTCGGGCCACAGGATCGCGTTGGCGACGCCGGTCTCGTCCTCGATGGTGAGGAAGAGGACGCCCTTGGCGCTGCCCGGCTTCTGGCGGACCAGGATCACGCCCGCCACCTCCACCCGCCGCCCGTCCTTGAGCGCGCCGAGCGCCTTGCACGGGACGACACCCTCCGCCTCCAGTTCGGCGCGCAGGAAGGCGAGCGGATGCGCGCGGAGCGACAGCTGGGTGGCGCGGTAATCCTCCACCACCTCGCGTCCGGCGGTGAGCGGCTCCAGCGCGACCGGCGCCTCCGCCACTTCCGGCGTCAGCCCGCCTTCGCGCGCGTCGGCGGCGGCGAACAGCGGCAGCGGCTCGGCCGCCAGCCCCTTGATCGCCCATAGCGCCTGGCGCCGATCGAGCCCCAGCGCCTGGAACCCGTCGGCGCGCGCGATCTTCTCCAGCGCGGCGAGCGGCACGCCCGATCGCCGCCACGCATCCTCCACCGAGGTGAAGGGCGCCTCGCCGCGCGCGATCACCAGCCGCGCGGCATCGGCGTTGGACAGGCCGTGCACCACCTTGAACCCCAACCGCAGCGGCAGGCGCAGCGCGGCGGCCGCCTCCAGCGCCAGCGCCTCCTGAGCCGCCCCCAGCAGCCGCGTGTCCCAGCGGCTGTCGTTGATGCACACCGGCCGCACCTCGACGCCATGCTCGCGCGCATCGCGGACGATCTGGGCGGGCGCGTAGAAGCCCATCGGCTGCGCGTTGAGCAGCGCCGCGCAGAACACGTCGGGATGGTGGCACTTCATCCACGACGAGGCATAGGCGATCTTGGCGAAGGACGCCGCGTGGCTCTCGGGAAAGCCGTAGCTGCCGAAGCCCTCGATCTGCTTGAAGGTACGCTCGGCGAAATCGCGGGTGTAGCCGTTGCCGACCATGCCCTGGACCAGCTTGTCGCGAAAATGGCTGACCCCGCCGGTGAATTTGAAGGTCGCCATCGCGCGGCGCAACGCGTCGGCCTCGGCCGGGGTGAAGCCGGCGCCGACGATCGCCACCTTCATCGCCTGTTCCTGAAACAGCGGCACGCCCAGCGTCTTGCGCAGCACCGCTTCCAGTTCGGGCTTGGGATATTCGGGCGTCTCCTTGCCCTCGCGCCGCCGCAGATAGGGATGGACCATGTCGCCCTGGATCGGTCCCGGGCGGACGATCGCCACCTCGATCACGAGGTCGTAGAATTCCTTCGGTTTCATTCGCGGCAGCATCGCCATCTGCGCGCGGCTCTCGATCTGGAACACGCCGAGCGTATCGGCGCGGCGGATCATTGCGAACGTCTTCGAGTCATCCTGCTGCAGGACGTCGGACGACAGCGTCATCGCGACCCCCTTGTGCTCGGCCAGCAGGTCGAAGGCGCGTCGCATGCAGCCGAGCATGCCGAGGCCGAGGATGTCGACCTTCATCAGGCCAAGCTCCTCGATATCGTCCTTCTCCCATTCCACCACTCGGCGATCCACCATCGCGGCGGGCTCGATCGGAACGATGTCGTCGAGCCGCGCATGTGCCAGCACGAACCCGCCGGGATGCTGCGACAGGTGTCGCGGGGTGCCGATCAGTTCCTGCGCCAGCTCCAAGGTCCGGGCGATGCGCGGATCGGCCGCGTCCAGATTGAGCGCCTCGACATGGCGCTGGCCGACGCCCTCTTCCGACCAGCCCCACACCTGGCCGGCGAGCGCGCCGGTCAGATCCTCGGGCAGGCCCATCGCCTTGCCGACCTCGCGAACGCTCCCGCGGGCGCGGAAGCGACTGACCACCGCGGCCAGCGCAGCATGGTCCTGGCCATAGGTCTCGTAGATCCACTGGATCACCTCTTCCCGCCGCTCATGCTCGAAGTCGACATCGATGTCGGGCGGCTCGTTGCGCGCGCCCGAGATGAAGCGCTCGAACAGCAGTTCGTTTTGCACCGGGTCGATCGAGGTGATGCCCAACAGGTAGCAGATCAGCGAATTGGCGGCCGATCCCCGCCCCTGGCACAGGATGTTCTGCGTCCGCGCGAACTGGACGATCGAATTCACCGTCAGGAAATAAGGCGCATAATCATATGTCCTGACCAGTTCGAGTTCGCGATCGAGCAACCCCGCATAGGCGGCAGGTGCGCCGTCGGGAAATTTGGCGGCGAGCGCATTCTGCGCGAGCCGGGCGAGCGCCTGCTGAGGATTGCGCCCGGACATCACCACCTCGTCCGGATAGCGGTACAGCGCCTTCAACTCGCGAGGCGAGAAGGTGCAGCGTTCCACCACTGCCTCCACGGCATGCAGCGCATGCGGGTGCTGGGCGAAGCGGCGGGCCATGCGGTCGGGGAGCTGGAGGTGCCGGTCGGCATGGCGTTCACGCCGAAAACCCAGGTCGTCGATGGTGCAGCGATGGCGGATTGCGGTCATCACGTCCTGCAGCATCCGCCGATCGGGTGCATGATAGAGCACGTCACCGGTGGCGATCGGGACAAGGCCGTAGCGCCCCGCTGCCTCGGCCAGCCTATGAAGGCGCAAGGCGTCGTCCGGTCGGCGGTGGTGCGTCAGCGCGACATGGCCCTCACCGCCGAAGATGTCGGCCATCCAGCGAAATGCCGCAGGATCGCCGAAGTCGGCGAGCCCCGGCACCAGTGCCGCTACCAGGCCCTGGGAGTGTGCCGCGACATCCTCCCAATGCAGGAAGCACTGCCCCTTCTCACCATGCTGCGCATCGGCGCGCAGCTTGCCGCGGGTGAGCAGCCGGGTGAGCCGGCTCCATCCGGCCAGATCCTCGGGCCACACCAGCAGCGACGCGCCGGACACCAGGTCCAACCGGCAGCCGGTCACCAGCCGGATCGGCGCGTGCTGCGCGCTGACCTCTTCGGCGGCGACCAGCGATCGGACGATGCCACCCATCGAGTTGCGATCGGTGATGCCGAGCGCCGGCATCCCCATCAGCGCGGCGGTCGCGAACAGTTGCCCCGGTGCCGAGGCGCCCCTCAAAAAGGAGAAATGGGTGGTGACCTGAAGCTCGGAATAGGTCACCCGAACACGCCCTGCAGAAACCAGCTGAGATCGCCGGTGACGCCGCGCTCGCCATCACCGCGACGGAACAGCCAGAACCGCTGGCCATTGTCCGCCTCTACCCGGAAATAGTCGCGCACCGCCTCGGCCTCGCAGCCGTTGCGCCACCATTCGCCGTGGATCCGCTCGGGTCCGTCGCCGCACGCCACCTGATAGCGGGTGCCACGCCAGGTAAAGCGCGCGGGCGGCTTGTCGGGCAGTTCGGCGATGACATGGTCGAGCCGCTCCGGCCGGCGCAGCATCCGCACCGGGCGCGGCCAGCGCGGGTGCCAGGGCAGGCACGCTCGACTCTGGTCGAGCCGGCGCACGTCGTCCTCGCGCAGGATCGATGCAGTCTCTCCTGGATCGGCAAGCGGCTCGGCACAGGACACTGAACGTTCGGGCACATCGCTCTCGACTCCGTGCGCGCGCCACAGCCGACCGCCGCCGATGCGATTAGCAATGGCATCGATCAAGGGTGCGAGGTCGGGCACCGCTTCGGCATCGAGCCGAGCGTCGACCGGCGTGGCCGCCAGCGGCTCGGCACGACGCACGTGCAGCACGAGCGCGTCGATACCGTAGCCGGGCGCGATCGTCTCGATACGCCGCGCGATCAGCCGCAACAGGTGCGCCGGGTCGCGGCTCGGCCGCGCCAGCCCGATGCGGATACGCTGCGGAACGCCGTCGATCCGTTCGGCAACCAGTTCCACCAGCCGGGCGCCCTTTCCCGCTGCTTCCAATGCGCCGGTCAGATGCGGCACCAGCCTTTCCAACCAGTGCACGATGGCTTCGGCTGTCGCGATCGGCTCGGCGAAGCGCTGCCCGACTGCGATCGGATCGTGCGGGATCACCGGATCGAAGGGTTCGGGCGCGTCCCCCACCGCCTGATCGAGCCTCAGCGCCAGTTCCGCGCCGAAGCGGCGCACCAGCGGCGCACGCGGCATCGCCAGCAGATCTCCGATCCGGTAGATACCCAGTCGCTGCATCAGTTCGATCGCCCGCGCGTCAATGCGCAAGGCCGCGACCGGTAGCGGTGCGATCGCGTCGCGATGCATGGCCGGGGGACATAGCCGAACGCCTGTCGCGCGGGGCGGCATGGTGTGCGGCTCGCGCGCGAGCGCCCAGGCAGCGCCGGCGGTATCGGCAATCGCCACCTGCGCGGCATAGCCGCGGTTCGCGAGCAACCGCACCATTCGGCGAGCCATCCTCGCTTCGCCACCGAACAGATGGGCCACGCCCGTCATATCGACGAACAGCATGTCCTCACCCGCCACCATGACCAGCGGCGACCAACGCCGCGCGGCAAACAGTGCCAGTTGCTCAAGCGCCACGCGATCACCCACCGCATCTGCCGGCATCGCGACCAGTCCCGGGACCTGCGCACGCGCCTGGGTCAGCGCCATTCCCTGGCGAATGCCCAGCGCTTTCGCGGCAGGACAGGCGGCGGCGATCAGCACCTGGCTGCCGACACGATGGCTGGTGACACGCGGTTCCGAATGCACCGGCAAAGCGCTGCGGACAGGAAGATCCGGCGTCCGCCCGCTTTCCCGGTTCGGCGCTCCCGGCGGGAGCGGCAGCCGCTTGAACGGGTGTTCGGCAGGTTCGCTCCTGCGGCCGAGTTCGCGCACTGGCGGACGCTGATGCGCTGGCATGCCAGCAATCGCCTCGGCGACCGCCGCTCGATCCGCTCGCGCCCAGCGCGCGCCGGGGCGCCAGCCGCCCTCGCGCGGCACCGAGCAGGCGTTGGCACGCTCGCCCTCGGCGGCGCGGCCCAGCGCGTCGAACGCGCCGGCGGCGCGCGCTTCAGGCGGCGCGGCGGTTCGCTCCCCCTGCCGCAGCCGGTCGATCGGCCAGTCGGGCAGGAAGAGCGCAGCGACCCGTTTCATCGCATGCCTCCACGGTCCAGTCGTGGGGCTCGCCGCCCTTCTGGCGGGCGAGCGAAAGCTTCCAGCGGGCACGGCCGACCCCGGCCACCGGCAGCGGCGTCGAAGGCGCGGCCGCTACCCGCCAGCGCGTCACCGCGGCCGAGGGCACCGCCAGCGGGTCCGCCCCCGCCCGCCCGTGGCGGCGCAGCAGCAGCGCGATGGTGCGCCCGCCCTCCGCCGCCAGCTGCAGCCGGCGGGTGGCGGTCATCGGCACGCGCTTGGCCTCGCCGATCACCGCGCCCAACCCGCGGTGGCGCAGCCCCTCCTCCATCAGCTGGAGCAGCTCGGCATCGTCCGCCGCCTCGGCATAGAGCACGCGGTGCGGCCCCAGCCCGACCTGGGCGAGCCCCGGCGCGAACAGGTCGCGGCGCCGCACCACCCACAGCACCGGGCCCCAGGCGCGCGCGGCGATTCCCGCCAGGAACAGCGTCGCCGCGCAATCGTCGGCCATGTCGGGCCCGGCGCCCGCCACTTCGTGCAGCGCGTCGAGCGCGAGCCCGCCGCCGGCGAGCGCCGCGTCGAGCGACGGCACGCCGAACGGCAGCACCTCGCGCCGGCGATAACGGCCGCATTCGATCGCACGCAGCTGCTCGCGCAGCTCGGCCAGGACGGGGGCTTGAGAAGAGGTCACAAGGGCTACGACTCGGAAGGACTCGATATGTTCCTATTCTGTTCTCTTGGTATCCGGAGTCAAGCTGCCGATCGCACGCCGCCACGGTCCGGCGCCACGGGTTGTCATTCGCTTCCCGATGCTTAGGCTCGCCCCAGTCCCCTTACCGGAGCCCGTAATGACCGCACGCCTGCGCGCCTTCCTGGCCGCGACCACGATCCTCGCCCTTTCGCCCGCCGGAGCCGCCATGTCGCAGACCACCCCGCCGGCCGCCCCCGCCGCCACGCCGCTGCTCAGCCCCTGGACCGGCCCCTATGGCGGGGTGCCGCCGTGGGACAAGGTGACGCCGGCGATGTTCCCCGCCGCCTTCCCGGTGGCGATGGCCGAGCTGCGCCGCGATATCGTGAAGATCCGCGACGACAAGCGGCCTGCCACCTTCCAGACCGTGATCGAGCCGATGGAGCTGGCCGGCGACACGATGGACCGAGTCGAGGCGATGTGGGGCGTCTATTCGAGCAACCTCGCCAACAAGGAAGTGCAGGCGATCGACCGCGAGTGGAGCCCCAAACTCTCTGCCTTCTACGACGAGCTCTACCTCGACCCCAAGCTCTTCGCGCGGGTGAAGGCGGCCTATGACGGCCGCGCCAAGCAGAAGCTCGATCCCCAGCAGCTGCGCCTGCTCGAGCGCACCTACCGCAGCTTCGTGCGCCGCGGCGCGCTGCTCACCGATGCGCAGCGGGCGCAGGTGTCGCAGCTCAACCAGGCGCTGTCGGTCGCCTACAATGCGTTCAGCGAAAAGGTGCTGGCAGACGAGGAGACCTGGATCGTCGTCGAGGATGCCAAGCAGCTCGCCGGGCTTCCCGACAGCTTCGTCGCCTCGCTCAAGGCCGCCGCGGACGAGCGCCAGCTCCCGGGCAAGTGGGCGATCGTCAACACCCGCTCCTCGGTCGCGCCGGTGCTCACCTACGCCACCGACCGGGGTTTGCGCGAAAAGGTATGGCGCGCCTTCGTCAATCGCGGCGACAACGGCGGCGCCAACGACACCAACGCGACCATCGCCGAGATCCTGAAGCTGCGCCAGCAGCGCGCCACGCTGCTCGGCTTCCAGAACCATGCCTGGTACCGCATGGACGACACGATGGCGGAGACGCCCGAAAACGCCATGGCGCTGATGATGCGCGTGTGGCCCGCCGCGGTCGCGCGCGTCCATCAGGAGGTCGCCGACATGCAGGCGCTCGCCAACCAGAGCGGCGCCAAGCTCACCATCGAGCCGTGGGACTATCGCTTCTACGCCGAGAAGGTGCGCAAGGCGAAGTACGACCTCGATGAGAGCGAGGTGAAGCCCTACCTACAGCTCGACAACATCCTCCAGGGCGCGCTCTATTCGGCGGGCCGGCTCTACGACCTCGATTTCAAGGAGAACACGGGGCAGATCCCGGTGTTCGACCCGGCGGTGCGCACCTTCGTCGTCACCGACAAGCGCGACGGTCACAACGTCGGCGTGTTCTACTTCGACGCCTATGCCCGCTCGGGCAAGCGCTCTGGTGCCTGGGCGACGGCCTATCGCCGCCAGCAGGAGCTGGGCGGCCACCGCAACGTGCTGGCGTCGAACAACAACAATTTCGTGAAGGGTGCGCCCGGCCAACCGACGCTCATCAGCCTGGACGATGCGAGCACGCTGTTCCACGAGTTCGGCCACGCCATCCACAGCTTCCTGCAGGACGTGCGATACCCCGGCCTCGCCGGCACGCCGCGCGACTTCGTGGAGTATCCCAGCCAGGTCAACGAGAACTGGCTGCTCACCCGCGACGTGCTCGACCGCTACGCCAAGCACTATCAGACCGGCGCACCGATGCCGCAGGCGCTGGTCGACAAGATCGAGAAATCCTCGACCTTCAACCAGGGGTTCGACACGGTCGAGTATCTGTCGTCGGCGATCGTCGACATGAAGCTGCACGATTGCGAGACGCCGGTCACCGACGTCGACGCGTTCGAGCGCGAGACGCTGGCGGAACTGGGCATGCCCAAGGAGATGGTGATGCGGCACCGCCTGCCGCAGTTCAACCACCTGTTCTCGTCCGACGCCTATAGCGCGGGCTATTACAGCTATCTGTGGTCGGAAACGATGGACGCCGACACCTGGGCGGCGTTCGAGGAGACCGGCAACGTGTGGGACAAGGCGACCGCCGACCGCTTCCGCACGGTGCTGCTGTCGACCGGCAACGAGACCGACCGCAAGGACGCGTACCGCAAGTTCCGCGGCCGCGACCCGGACGTCAACGCGCTGTTCAAGCGCCGCGGCTTCCCGGTGAAGTAAGGAAGGGGCGGGCTCCGGCCCGCTCCACCGCCCCTGTCATCCTGACGAACGTCAGGATTCGCAGCGGTTCCGTGTCCCCGCGCAGGCGGGGACCCAGGGCCAAGTAGCGCGCCGGTACCCCTGGGCTCCCGCCTGCGCGGGAGCACAAGGGTTGTTTGGAAGCAGTGTCTTCCTGGCAGGAAGGACTGGCAGACCGGGAAGTCGGCCCCTGCCCGTCAGGCGATCAGCCGCGCAACCTCGGCATAGTCCGCCGCGATGTCCTGGACGCCGATCGCCCGCAACACGTCGGGGTGGCCGACGCCGCAGTGCTGGCCCGCGCACAGCCCGATGACGTGCGCGCCCGACGCCACCGCGCCGGTCGCGCCTACCGGCGAGTCCTCCAGGATCACGCACCGCTCGATCGGCACCCCCAGCGCCTTCGCCGCATAGAGGTAGAGGTCCGGCGCCGGCTTGCCGCGCGCGACATGCTCGCGCCCGCTGAAGATCTTGTCCCCGAATGCGTCGCGCAGCCCCAGATGATCGAGATGCGCGGTGATCCAGCGGGTCGAGCTGGACGAGGCGATCGCACGCGGCAGCTCGGGCGGCAGCGCGCGGACGAACGCCACCGCGCCGGCGACCTCGGCGATGCCCTCCGCCACTGCCCGCGCATCCTCGGCGGCGCGCGCTTCGTGGAAGTCGGCCGGGATCGGGCGGCCGAGGAACGCCTCGACCTCGTCGAGGAAGTCCTTGCCCGCGCGGCCCATGAAGCGCGCCATCGCCTCGTCGGTGTCGATCGGATGGCCGGCGGCGGTGAGATAGTCGGCGAGCTGGCGGTTGCCCGCCCACTCGCTCTCCAGCAGCACGCCGTCGAAGTCGAACAGGATCGCGTCGAACCGCATCACCGCGCTCCGAACAGCGCGGTGCCGACGCGCACATGGGTGGCGCCCAGCGTCACCGCGGTCTCGTAATCGCCCGACATGCCCATGCTGAGCCCCGGCAGGCCGTGGTCCTCGGCCAGCTTGGCGAGCAGCGCGAACCAGGGCGCCGCCTCCAGCTCCAGCGGCGGCACGCACATCAGCCCCACCACCGGCAGCTCGGCGGCGCGCGCTTCGGCGAGCAGCGCGGGCAGGCCGGCGACGGCGACGCCGCCCTTCTGCGGCTCGTCGCCGATGTCGACCTGCACGAAGCAGGCGGGGCGGCGGTCGTGCCGGTCCATCGCCTTGGCGAGCGCGGCGACCAGCGACGGCCGGTCGAGCGAATGGATCGCGTCGAACAGCGCGACCGCATCGTCGGCCTTGTTCGACTGGAGCTGGCCGACCAGATGGAGTTCGAGATCAGGCGTCGCCTCGCGCAGCGCGGGCCATTTCGCCTGCGCCTCCTGCACGCGATTCTCGCCGAACGCGCGCTGGCCGGCGGCGATCAGCGGAGCGATCGCGGGCGCTTCGTGCGTCTTGGAGATCGCGATGAGCGTGGTGGCGCCGGCGGGGCGCTTGGCGAGGCGTTCGGCGCGCGCGATGCGGTCGCGCACCTCGGCCAGCCGCTGGGGGGCATCGTCGGTGGTCATCGCCGGCGCTATAGGAAGCGCGATGCGCCCCCGCCAGCCCCTCCCCCGCCTCTGGCTGATGACCGACGTCCGGATGGGCGAGGCGCTGTGGACCGCGCTCGACCGGCTGCCGCGGGGCGCCGGGGTGGTGTTCCGCCACTATCAGCTGTCGGCAAAGGAACGCGCCGCGCTGTTCGCGCAGGTTCGGCAGATCGCACGCAGGCGGCGGCTGGTGCTGCTGGTCGCAGGGGCGCCGCTGCCCGGCGCCGATGGCCGCCACGGCCCGCGCACCAGGGGGGGACGCGGGCTGGCGACGCGGCCGGCCCACCATCGCCGGGAGCTGATCGCCGCGCAGCGCGCCGGGGTGGACGCGGTCTTCGCCTCGCCAGTGTTCGCGACGCGCTCGCATCCCGGTGCCGCGGCGCTCGGGCGGGTGCGGTTCGGGCTGATGGTGCGCGATTCGGCGGTGCCGGTCATTGCGCTCGGCGGGATGAATGCGCGACGCGCCGAGGGCCTCGCGCGGTTCGGCATCCACGGCTGGGCGGCGATCGACGCCTGGGCACGCTAGGCGGGAGCGACCTTCAGGCCGCTGCAGCTTGGCTCGCGGGAGGGTCGGACCCTTCCAGCGTCTCTATCGCGCGAGTCGCGACCGATCTCTCGATACGCCATCTCGACAAGCTCGACGGCTACTCGAGACGAACGGGGGAGTGGGAGGGGGCCGCCGAATCCCGGACGCGCCCCTGCCCGATCAGAAGCGGAAGGCAGTGCCCACGTAGAGCGCCTGGTTGTCGCGGCGCGTGTCCTCGACCCGCATCAGCCGGTCCTTCTCGGACTTGTAGCGGACGCCTGCGGTGACATCGATGTGCCGGCTGAGCGAATAGGACCCGCCGACGCCAATCGCGCCGTTGGACGGTTCCGCCACCAGCTTGGGCTGGTTCGGCTGGTCGGCGCCCACCTTGCCGAGATCGACCGTGGCGGCGCCGGCGCGGCGCGCACCCTTGCCCAACCCGGTCGCGAGGCGATCGCGGCTGCCGGCCTGTGCGACGTCGAGCTTGGCGAGATCGCCGGCTGCGGCGAAGCGCTTCCAACCCACCGAGGTGCCGAGGTTGTAGGCGATGGGCGCAAGCGTCGGGCCGGTGTTGGCATCGACGGCGGCGTGCTCGGGCGCGGCGACCGGCTGGGTACGGGCGCGGACGGCGACGGTCACCGCGCGCTTGCCGACGCGCTGCCCCTCGGACGGCGTAAAGCGGAAGCTGCTGGTGTCGACACCGTTGCGGGCGAGAATCGCGGCCAGCTTGGGATCGGCCGACGACGGCGTGAAGCCGCCGATGCTGCCGATCGGCGGGGCGCGGCGGATCGCCAGCGCACCCGATGCTTCGGGAGCCCCGAGCGCAGGCGCAATCAGGACCACGGCAGCGCCGAGCGCTCCGATCCCCAATCCAGCCATGGCGCGCATCTTCAGCACCCTTTTTCTCCTCCCGCGTGACAATCGCGCTAGCATGATTCGGTTGCGCGGTTCCACCGCCCGTCGCGACTTTCCCCCGCACTGTTGTAAATCGCCCACAGCCCAGCGGCTTGGCAGGCTTCGGCCGCTCGTATGACGCCGGTCCCGCCAGCCGCTTGCGACTGTATCGCGACGCTCTATAGAAGCAGCGATGTTCCGTTCTTCCAAGGAAACGCCGATGATCCGCCCGTTGCGCACCGCGATCCTGGGTCCGCTCGCGATTGCCCTCACCCTCACCGCCTGCGGCCATCGCGGCGGCGGCATGAAGGGCGACCTCGCCGCCTCGCAGGTCACGACCATCGGCGTGAACAGCTATCTGTGGCGCGCCAGCCTCGACACGCTGAGCTTCATGCCGCTGCTGCAGACCGATTCGAACGGCGGCGTCATCGTCACCGACTGGTACGTCAATCCGGCCACGCCGACCGAGCGGATGAAGGTGACCGTCAGCATCCTCGACCAGGATCTGCGCGCCGACGCGCTGCGCGTCGCCGCCCTGCGCCAGGTGCAGCAGAACGGCCAGTGGGTGGAGGCGCCGGTCCAGGCCGCCACCGTCCAGAAGCTGGAAGACATCATCCTGACCCGTGCGCGCGACCTGCGCCGCGGCGCGCTGATCGGCTGAGGCAAGCACCCGTCCAATGGCCTCGCGTTTCAACGCCCTGAAGGCGGACGCGGCGTGGCAGAAGCTGTGGGAAGACCGCCGCACCTTCGCCGCCCGCGACGATAGCCCGCGTCCCAAGAGCTACGTGCTCGAGATGTTCCCCTATCCGTCGGGGCGCATCCACATGGGCCACGTCCGCAACTACACGATGGGCGACGTGCTCGCCCGCTTCCGCCGGATGACCGGCTACGAAGTGCTCCACCCGATGGGCTGGGACGCGTTCGGCATGCCGGCCGAGAATGCGGCGATGGAAAAGGGCGTGCATCCGGGCGGCTGGACGCGCGACAACATCGCGACGATGAAGGCGCAGCTCAAGCGCCTGGGCTTCGCGCTCGACTGGACGCGCGAACTCGCCACCTGCGAGCCGGACTATTACGGCCACGAGCAGGCGCTGTTCCTGCATTTCTATGCGGCGGGCCTGGTCTATCGCAAGGAATCGGCGGTCAACTGGGATCCGGTCGACATGACCGTGCTCGCCAACGAGCAGGTGATCGACGGCCGCGGCTGGCGTTCCGGTGCGCTGGTCGAGAAGCGCAAGCTCTCCCAGTGGTTCCTGAAGATCACCGACTTCGCCGACGAGCTGCTCGACGGTCTCCAGTCGCTCGACCAGTGGCCCGACAAGGTCAAGCTGATGCAGGAGAACTGGATCGGCAAGAGCCGCGGCATGAAGATCCGCTTCGCCGTGTCCGACGGCCAGCCGGTCGAGGTGTTCTCGACGCGGCCCGACACGATCTTCGGCGCGAGCTTCGTGGCGGTCGCCGCCGACCACCCGATCGCCCAGGCCGCCGCGGCCCGCGACCCGGAAGCGCAGGCGTTCATCGAGCGTTGCAAGCAGGGCGGCACCACCGCGGCCGAGATCGAGACGCAGGAAAAGCTCGGCTACGACACCGGCGCCACCGCGACGCACCCGTTCACCGGGCTGCCGATGCCGGTGTTCATCGCCAACTTCGTGCTGATGGAATACGGCACCGGCGCCGTGATGGGCGTGCCGGCGCACGACCAGCGCGACCTGGACTTCGCGCGTAAATACCAGCTGCCGGTGCGCCGCGTCGTCGCCGACGGCGAGCACCGCGATCCGCTGTTCGCCAGCGACGAGGCCTATACCGGCGGCGGGCCGCTGGTGAACTCCGACTTCCTCGACGGGATGGACGTGGACGCCGCCAAGGCCGCGGTGATCGCGCGAGGCGAGGCCGACGGCTGGGGCGAAGGCACCACCGTCTGGCGCCTGCGCGACTGGGGCGTCAGCCGTCAGCGCTATTGGGGCACGCCGATCCCGATCATCCATTGCGAGGACTGCGGCGCCGTCCCCGTGCCGCAGGACCAGCTGCCGGTCGTGCTGCCCGAGGACGTCAGCTTCGACGTGCCCGGCAACCCGCTCGATCGCCATCCGACCTGGAAGCACGTCGACTGCCCGAGCTGCGGCAAGCCGGCGCGGCGCGAGACGGACACGCTCGACACGTTCGCGGATTCGTCCTGGTACTTCATCCGCTTCGCCAGCCAGCCCGAGGACAAGCCGTTCGACAAGGACGTCGTCGCCCAGTGGCTGCCGGTCGGGCAGTATATCGGCGGCGTCGAGCATGCGATCCTGCACCTGCTCTACGCGCGCTTCTGGACACGCGCGCTCAAGCGCACCGGGCTGATCGACGTGGCTGAGCCGTTCACCGGCCTGTTCACGCAGGGCATGGTGACGCACGAAACCTACAAGTCCTCGGACGGCCGCTGGCTCGGGCCCGCGGAAGTGCAGGGCGGCGTGGAGATCGCGACGGGGGAGGCCATCACGGTCGGCCGCGTCGAGAAGATGTCCAAGTCGAAGAAGAACACCGTCGATCCGGGGCCGATCGTCGACCAGTATGGTGCGGACGCGGTGCGGTGGTTCATGCTGTCCGACAGCCCGCCCGAGCGCGATCTGCCGTGGAGCGAGGCGGGCATCGAGGGCTCGTGGCGCTTCGTCCAGCGGCTGTGGCGGCTGTTCGACGGCCTCGCCGAACAGGCGGATGCCGAGGGCGCCGACAAGGGCGTAGACCGCAAGCTGCACCAGACGATCGCCGGCATCGCCGTCGACGTCGAGGCGCTGGCGTTCAACAAGGCGGTGGCCAAGCTCTACGAGTTGGTCGGCACGATCGAAAAGGCGGGCCCCTCCGCCTCGCGTACCCAGGCGATCCGCACGCTGATGCGGCTGGTGGCGCCGATGGTGCCGCACATCGCCGAGGAAGCCTGGGCCGCCAACGGCGGCGACGGGCTGATCGCCGACGCGCCCTGGCCCGAGGTCGACGCCGCACTGCTGGTCGAGGACGAGGTCACCGTCGCGGTGCAGGTCAACGGCAAGCTGCGCGACACGCTGACGCTGCCCAAGGGCATGGCGCGTGAGGAGGCGGAAGCCGCCGCGCTCGCCTCGGCCAATGTCCAGCGCGCGATGGAAGGCAAGCCGCCGCGCAAGGTGATCGTGGTTCCCGATCGCCTGGTGAACATCGTCGCATGATCCGGCGCGCCGCCCCGCTGCTGCTCGCCTGCCTACCGCTGGCCCTCGCCGGCTGCGGCCTGCGGCCGCTCTATGCGGGCGGCGAGTCGGGGCCGGTACGCAGCGTCCTGTCGGGCGTCGAGGTGGCGCCGATCCCCGGCCAGAACGGCTGGCTGATGTCGACCGCGCTGCGCGACCGGCTGCGCGCCGAGGGCGCCCCGCGCTACACGCTCACCGTAGCGCTCGACGACGAGATCACCGGTCTCGGCGTCCGCCGCGACGATGCGGTGACTCGCGAGCGCCGCACGCTGCGCGCGCGCTATCAGCTGGTCGATGCCGCGAGCGGCGAGACGGTGCTCGACGCCACTGCGGGCTCCGACGTCGGCATCGACGTGGTGAGCTCCGAATATGCAACCATCGCCGCCGAGCAGTCGGCGCTGGAGCGGCTGTCGGGGATCGTCGCCGACCAGATCGTCGCGCGCCTCGCGCTCTATGCGCAGCGCACCACCCCGCCCGCCGGGCAGTGAAGGCCAAGCCCGACACGCTGGGGCCGCGGCTCGACAAGCCTGCGCCCGACATCCGCCTCTACCTGCTGCACGGCCCCGATGAGGCGGGGGCGGCCGAACTCGCGCAGCGGCTCGCCCGCGCGATGGGGCCGGAGGCCGAGCGCATCGAGTTCGAGGGCAGCGGGCTCAAGGCGCGGCCGGGCGCGCTTGCCGACGAGGCCGCGTCGCTCTCGCTGTTCGGCGGCGCGCGCTACATCCGCGTCAATGCGATGGGCGAGGAGTCGCTGGAAGCGGTGACGCTGCTGCTCTCGACCGAGCGTGCAGGGAACCCGGTGGTGGCGCTCGCCCCGTCGGTGAAGGGCACGGGCAAGCTGGTGAAGCTCGTCTCGGCCGCGTCCAACGCCTATGAATGCGCCTGCTATGTGCCCGATGCGCAGGCGGCCGGACGGCTCGCGACCGCGCTCGCGCGCGACCACGGCCTGCGCCTGGCCCATGAGGCGGCCGAGCGGCTGGCGGTGGCGAGCGGCGGCGACCGCGCGATCCTGGCGCGCGAGATCGAGAAGCTGGCGCTGTTCCTCGACGCCGCCCCGGACCAGCCGCGCGACGCCGGCCTCCCGGCGCTCGACGCGATCGGCGCGGACCTGGGCGAGGCGGAGATGTTCGGGGCGATCGCCGCGATCGTCGGCGGCGATGCCGCCACTGCCGGCGCGGAAGTCGCGGCGCTGGAGGCCGGCGGCAATCATTCGGTGCCGCTGCTGCGCATGACCGTGCGCAAGCTGCTGTCGCTCGCCGAGATGCGCGCCGAGATCGACGCCGGCGACCGCCCCGCCGACGTGATCGAGCGCCACCGCGTGTTCTTTCGCGAGAAACAGCCGACGATGGACGCGCTGCGCCGCTGGAGCGCGCCGCAGCTTGCGCGCGCGATCGATCGACTGCGCCGGACCGAGCGCGCGACCATGTCGGGCGCGAGTGCGGGGGACGTGCTGACGGCGCACGTTGCGGTGGCTGCGGCGCGGAGCGTGCGGCGGTAGGGGGGCTGCGCCCGCCTTTCCCTCCTTCTTCCACCCCTTCCACACCCCACCCCGTTCATCCCGAGTAGCCGTCGAGTAGCGGCGGAGCCGCGTATCGAGACGGCGTATCGAGGGAGGGTTGTCGCGCGACCGTACCTCGATACGAGCTCTCGATACGCTGCTTGCGCAGCTACTCGATCTCTACTCGGCACGAACGGGAGGAGGAGGTGAGGGAGCGCCCGGCTCCGGCACCACTCCCCCTCTTTTGACGCCCGGCCAAAAGCAGGGCAGGGCATCGCGCGACTCTCGATCCTGGAATCCCGATGCCCACCGCTTCCGACCGCCGCACCTTTGCGATCATTTCCCACCCCGACGCCGGCAAGACCACGCTGACCGAAAAGCTGCTGCTGTTCGGCGGCGCGATCCACCTGGCGGGCGAGGTCAAGGCACGTGGCGCCGCCCGGCGCGCGCGTTCCGACTGGATGAAGATCGAGCAGCAGCGCGGCATTTCCGTCACCTCGTCGGTGATGACGTTCGAGCGCGACGGCGTGACCTTCAACCTGCTCGACACGCCGGGCCACGAGGACTTTTCGGAGGACACCTATCGCACGCTGACCGCGGTCGATTCGGCGGTGATGGTGATCGACGTCGCCAAAGGCATCGAGAGCCAGACGCGCAAGCTGTTCGAGGTCTGCCGCCTGCGCAACGTCCCCATCATCACCTTCGTCAACAAGGTCGACCGCGAGGGGCGCGCGGTGTTCGAGACGCTGGACGAGGTCGCCGACCTGCTCCAGCTCGACGTGACGCCGATGACCTGGCCGGTCGGTATGGGCGGCACGTTCGAGGGCATCTACGACCTGCGCAGTAACCGCCTGCTGCTGCCCGAGGGTCCCAGCCGCGAGTTCCAGGGCAAGGTGGTCGAGACGACCGGACTCGACGATCCCAAGCTCGACGAGCTGCTGTCGGCCGAGGGCCTCGCCAAGCTGCGCGAGGACGCCGAGCTGGCGATGGCGGGCTATGCCGAGTTCGACGGCGAGGCGTATCGCAACGGCGACCTGACGCCCGTCTATTTCGGCTCCGCGCTCAAGGAGTTCGGCGTCGATTCGCTCATCAAGGCGCTTGCCGAGCACGCGCCGCCGCCGCGCCCGCAGCCGGCCGAGCCGGCGCCGGTCGACCCGAGCAACCCGGAAGTCACCGGCTTCGTGTTCAAGGTCCAGGCCAACATGGACCCCAACCACCGCGACCGCATCGCGTTCATGCGGCTGTGCTCGGGCACCTTCAAGCGCGGCATGAAGCTGACGCCGACCGGCCACGGCAAGCCGATCGCAGTGCACTCGCCGATCCTGTTCTTCGCGCGCGAGCGCGAGCTGGCGGACGAGGCGTTTCCGGGCGACATCATCGGCATCCCCAACCACGGCACGCTGCGCGTCGGCGACACGCTGTCGGAGCGCGCCGACGTACGCTTCACGGGGCTGCCCAATTTCGCGCCCGAAATCCTGCGCCGCGTGGCGCTCAAGGACCCGACCAAGACCAAGCAGCTGCGCAAGGCGCTGGACGACATGGCCGAAGAGGGCGTGACCCAGGTCTTCTACCCGGAGATCGGCTCCAACTGGATCATCGGCGTGGTCGGCCAGCTCCAGCTCGACGTGCTGCTCAGCCGGCTCGATGCCGAATACAAGGTCGCGGCCGGGCTGGAACCCGCGCCGTTCGACACCGCGCGCTGGGTGTCGGCCGAGGACCCGGCGGACTTGAAGGCATTCGCCGACCTCAACCGCACCGCGATGGCGAAGGACCGCGACGACAACCCGGTGTTCCTCGCCAAGTCGGCGTGGGAAGTGGGGTATGTCGCGGACCGCTACCCGAGGGTCCGCTTCGCCGCCACGCGCGAGCGGTAAGTGCCGTGCTCCTGCGCAGGTGTAGTGTTTCGTGAGGTTGAGGAGGCGTTCAGCGGGCGCCTGGTAGTCAAGGCATCGCAATCGGGTGTGGTTATAGTCGCGGACGAAGGCACGGATGAAGC
>NZ_JBIUCZ010000041.1:0-24683 GCF_047975845.1 Sphingomonas mangrovi
CACCCGATCCCCGCCGCGTCGCCACTCCCGCCGCCGCAACCACCATTCACGCCACCGCTTCACCAAAAAACCGGTTATGCAAATGTCCCGCGAAAGCTGGGATGACGATGCGGGCGGTTACGCGCCGCTGCCAATTCGCCCCCTTCCGACAGTCCCCGTCCCGCGATACAGCGCCAAGGGACTGCATGGGCGGCCCGCCGCCCGCACCCGATCTATCGCGCCGCGATCGCCGCACGGCCGGCCCGGCACAGGAGGAAGCGTGACCACCGATCTCGAACAACTGCGCGGCGATCTGCTGGCTGCGATCGACGCGGCCGCCGGGCTCGAGGCGCTCGACGCGGTGCGCGTCCATGCGCTCGGCAAGCAGGGCGCCGTCACCGGCCTCTTGAAGACGCTCGGCGGCATGACGCCCGAGCAGCGCCAGGAGCAAGGCCCGCGCATCCACGCGCTGCGCGAAGCGGTGACCGAGGCGATCGCGACGCGCAAGGCGGCGCTGGAGCAGGCGGCGCTCGACGCCCGGCTCGCGTCCGAAACGCTCGACATGACGCTTCCGGTCGACCGCGCCGCCCCCGGCAGCGTCCACCCGGTCAGCCAGGTGATGGACGAGCTTGCGGAGATCTTCGCCGACCTGGGCTTCGCCGTCGCGACCGGTCCCGAGATCGAGGACGACTGGCACAATTTCACCGCGCTCAACATCCCGGAGACGCATCCGGCGCGGGCGATGCATGACACTTTCTATCTGGCCGGCGAGCACGAGCGGCCGATGGTTCTGCGCACGCATACGTCGCCGGTGCAGATCCGCACGATGCTGTCGCAGAAGCCGCCGATCCGCATCATCGCGCCCGGTCGTGTCTATCGCTCCGATAGCGACGCCACCCACACGCCGATGTTCCACCAGATCGAAGGGCTGGTGATCGACAAGGGCATCACCCTCGCCCACCTCAAATGGACGCTGGAGACCTTCCTCAAGGCGTTCTTCGAGCGCGAGGACATCGTGCTGCGCCTGCGCCCCAGCTACTTCCCCTTCACCGAGCCTTCGGCGGAGGTCGACATCGGCTACACGATGCAGAAGGGCAAGCGCGTGGTCGGCGGGTCGGAAGGGTGGATGGAGGTGCTCGGCTCCGGCATGGTCCACCCCAAGGTGATCGCCGCCTGCGGGCTCGACCCGGACGAGTACCAGGGCTTCGCGTTCGGCACCGGCGTCGACCGGCTGGCGATGCTGAAATACGGCATGGACGACCTGCGCCCCTTCTTCGACGGCGACGTGCGCTGGCTCAAGCATTACGGCTTCTCGGCGCTTGACGTGCCCACGCTGTCGGGGGGAGTGGGCGCATGAAGTTCACCCTTTCCTGGCTGCGCGAGCACCTCGACACCGACGCCGCGCTCGACGCGATCCTCGACGGCCTCACCCGCATCGGGCTGGAGGTCGAGGGCGTCGAGAACCCGGCCGCGCGCCTCACCGGCTTCCGCGTCGCCCGCGTCCTTACCGCCGAGCGCCATCCGCAGGCCGACAAGCTCCAGGTGCTGTCGGTCGACGCCGGCGACGGCCCGCTGCAGGTGGTGTGCGGTGCGCCCAACGCGCGCGCCGGGCTGGTCGGCGTGTTCGGCATGCCGGGCGCCGTCGTGCCGTCCAACGGCATGGAGCTGCGCGTCGCGGCGATCCGCGGCGTCGAATCCAACGGCATGATGTGCTCCACGCGCGAGCTCGAGCTCGGCGAGGATCACGACGGCATCATCGAGCTGCCGGCCGACGCGCCGGTCGGCACGACCTTCGCCGATTATGCCAAGCTGGACGATCCCGTCATCGACGTGGCGATCACCCCCAACCGGCAGGACTGCATGGGCGTGCGCGGCATCGCGCGCGACCTCGCTGCCGCCGGCCTCGGCACGCTGCGCCCGCTCGATGCGGTGATCGGCGATCTGCCCGCAATCACGCCGCAGGGCGCGGGCCCGGACGTGGCGACCCAGGACCCGGAGGGCTGCCCCGCCTTTTTCGCGCAGACCGTTGCGGGCGTAACCAACGGTGCCTCGCCCGATTGGCTGCAGCGCCGCCTGACTGCGGTCGGCCAGAAGCCGATCTCGGCGCTGGTCGACATCACCAACTTCGTCATGCTCGGCCTCGGTCGGCCGCTGCACGTCTATGACCGCGCCAAGCTCCAGGGTGGTCTGGTCGCTCGGCATGCGGCGGCGGGCGAGGAGGTGCTGGCGCTCAACGGCAAGACCTACACGCTCGACGGCGGCGAGACGGTGATCGCCGACGACGCGGCGGTGCACGACATCGGCGGCATCATGGGCGGCGAGCATTCGGGCGTGTCGGAGACGACCACCGACGTGCTGATCGAATGCGCCTATTTCACGCCGGAGAGCATCGCCCGCACCGGCCAGAAGCTCGCGCTCACCTCCGACGCGCGCCAGCGCTTCGAGCGCGGCGTCGATCCCGCCTTCCTCGACGAGGGGCTGGCGATCGCCACCCGGCTGGTGCTCGCGCTGTGCGGCGGCACCCCCAGCGAGGTCACCCGCGCCGGCGAGCCGCCGGTCGCCCCCCGCGCGATCGCCTACGATCCCGCGCTTGCCGAGACGCTCGGCGGCCTCGCAATCGCGCCCGAGCGGCAGCAGGACATCTTGGAACGTCTCAGCTTTGTCGTCGGGCAGGACTGGCAGGTGGTGGTGCCGAGCTGGCGCCGCGACGTCGACGGCCCGGCCGACCTGGTCGAGGAAGTGATCCGCATCGAGGGCATCGACAACGTGCCTTCCACGCCGCTGCCCCGCCCTGCCGGTGTCGCCCGTCCGACCGCCACGCCCGAGCAGAAGCTGGAGCGCCGCCTGCGCCGCTCGGCCGCCGCGCGCGGCCTCAACGAGGCGATCACCTGGAGCTTCATCGCCGAGGATGCCGCCGCCCCCTTCGGCGGCGGTGCCTGGAGCCTCGCCAATCCGATCAGCGAGGACATGAAGGTCATGCGCCCCTCGCTGCTGCCGGGGCTGCTGTCGGCGGCGAATCGCAACCTCAAGCGCGGCGCCACCGGCGTGCGGCTGTTCGAGATCGGCCGCCGCTATCTCGCCGACGGCGAGCGCCTGACGCTGGGCGTCGTGCTCGCCGGCGAGCAGCGCAGCCGTGGCTGGCAGGCGGGCAAGGCAGCACCCTTCGACGCCTTCGATGCCAAGGCGGAGGCGCTCGCGCTGCTGGAGGCTGCCGGCGCGCCGATCGCCAACCTCCAGGTCATGGACGGTGCGGGCGATGCCTATCACCCCGGCCAGTCGGCGACGCTGCGGCTGGGGCCGAAGACGGTGCTCGCCGCCTTCGGCACGCTGCACCCGCGCCTCGCCAAGGCGTTCGACCTCTCCGGCCCCGTGGTCGCGGTCGAGCTGTTCCTCGACGCTCTGCCGGCCAAGCGCACCAGCGGCTTCATGCGCCCCGCCTATGCGCCGCCGGCGCTGCAGGCGGTGACGCGCGACTTTGCCTTCCTGGTGCCCGACAGCGTCAGCGCCGACGCGCTGGTGCGCGCGGTGCGCGGCGCGGACAAGGCCACGATCGTCGACGCACGCCTGTTCGACCGCTTCACCGGTGCCGGTGTCGACGAAGGCATGAAGTCGCTGGCGATCGAAGTCACACTCCAGCCGGGCGAGAAGAGCTTCACCGATGCGGAGATCAAGGCCGTCGCCGATAAGGTCGTCGCCGCCGCAGCGAAGCTCGGGGCCACTTTGCGTGGCTGATCGGGTGGAGATCGGCAACGGCATCCTGCGAGCGGCGATCGATCCGCTCGGCGCCGAGCTCGTGTCGCTGCTCGATGCGCAGGGCCGCGAGCTGATGACCGATGCCGATCCCGTCTATTGGACGGGCCACGCGCCGATCCTCTTCCCGATCGTGGGCCGGCTGGCGGGCGACCGCTACCGGCTCGACGGCCGCGACTATGCGCTGCCGCAGCACGGCTTCGCCCGCCGCCGCAGCTTCGCGCTGGTCGAGCAGACAGCCGACAGCGTCCGCTTCCGGCTGGAGGACGATGCCGAAACCCGCGCGGTCTACCCCCGCGCCTTCGCGCTCGACGTTATCCACACGATCGACGGCGCGACGCTCACGACGACGGTGACGGTCACCAACCGCGACACCCGCGACCTGCCGGCCAGCATCGGCTTCCACCACGCCTTTGCCTGGCCGCTGCCTTATGGTCGGCCACGCGACGCCCACCGCATCACCTTCGCCAAGCCGGAGCCTGCCAGCCTAGCCTCGGTCGAGGGCGGGTTGATCGCGCCGGAACCGCGCCCGAGCCCGCTCGACGGGGGCGTGCTGCCGCTGTCCGACGCCCTGTTCACCGAGGACGCGCTCGTCTGGCAGCAGCTCGAAAGCGAGTCGCTGCGCTACGACGCCGGCGAGGGTCCCGCGCTGGAGGTCGACTTCCCGAACACGCCGATGCTCGGCATCTGGACCAAGCCCGGCGCGGCGTTCGTCTGCGTCGAGCCCTGGCATGGCATCGCCGACCCGGTCGGCTTCGCCGGCGAGATCTGGGACAAGCCCGGGATGCTGCGGGTCGCGCCGGGCGAGACCCGCAGCGCCGTGATGTCGGTGACGCTGCACCGCTAGTCTCTTCTCGTGCCGTCCTGCCAGCGCAGGCTGGCATCCATACGCGCTGCGCTTCCGCCTCCTGCGGAGCGGCAATGGATCCTGACTTCCGTCAGGATGACGTTGGGAGTGCGGGACGTGCCCCCGGTCAGCCTGCCATCGGCTGCAGCACCACGCGCCGGCGGATCGTCTCCTGGAGCAGGCACATCGGAATTTCGATCCGGTCGAGCGTGCCGCCGGTCGCCTGCTTCTGGCACTCCGCGTCGCGGCGCTGGATCCAGGCGCGTTCCTCGGTGCGCAGGCGCGCCTGCTCGGCCGGGCCGCGCTTGTCCATCGCCGACTTGTAGGCAGCGTTCAGCCGGTCGTCCTGCACCTGCAGTTCGGCCTGGACGCACGCGGCCATGGCGGGGGTGACGCCCTTGGCGGCATCGCCCGTGTTCAGGCAGCGGTCGAATGCGGGCGAGTATTGCGCCTCGACCTGCGTCTGCGACAGCTCCGGGGTGCCAGCCGAGGATGGGGACGGCTCGGGCGCGGGCGTGGCCGTGGCCGTCGCCTCCGGTGCCGGGAGGACCGCGTCCGCGGTCGGCGTCGCCGCGGGCACGGAGGCAGCCTCGTTCGACACCTCGGGCCCGCTGCCGTTGCAGGCGGTGGCGAACAGGATCAGCGCCAGAGCCAGGCGGCGCGGTGCGACGGGAGCGGAGAACAGGGTCATGCCCCTTCGTACCCCACCACCACGCACACGGCGAGCGCAGCACCCGCCGTCGTCTCCCGAAACCACCGCCCCGCCGCGACGCTGCACCGCAGCGACGATCTTGGCTTCCGCAACCCCGCGCAATTTTATAACAAGCGCTTGAAACGAGTCTGCGCGGGGTTCCGGCTCCGGACGGCAGGCCAAGGAGAGACGAGTGCGCGAAGAATCGCTGCGACCCAATCTACCGCCGCTGGCGCTGCACGTGCCGGAGCCCCGCTTCCGCCCCGGCGACCCCGTGGACTTCGCCGACGTGGTCGTGCCCCCCGCCGATGCCGCCCGGCGTCCCGACACCAGCGCGCCTGCGGACGCGTTCCACGAGCTCGCCTATACGCTGGTGCGCGTGCTGGACGAGAACCACCAGGCGGTCGGTGCGTGGAACCCGCGGCTCGCGCCCGAGCTGCTGCGCCGCATGCTCCGCTCGATGGCGCGCACCCGCGCGTTCGACGAGCGCATGTTCCGCGCCCAGCGCCAGGGCAAGACCAGCTTCTACATGAAATGCACCGGCGAGGAGGCGGTCGCCGTCGCCGCGACGATGGCGCTCGATTACGACGACATGTGCTTCCCCAGCTATCGCCAGCAGGGGATTCTCCTCACCCGCGACTATCCGCTGGTCGAGATGATGAACCAGATCTACTCGAACCGCGGCGACAAGCTCCACGGCAAGCAGCTGCCGATCATGTATTCGTCCAAGGAAACCGGATTCTTCTCGATCTCCGGCAACCTCACCACCCAGTATCCGCAGGCGGTGGGCTGGGCGATGGCATCGGCGGCCAAGGGCGACACCCGCATCGCCGCCGCCTGGTGTGGCGAGGGATCGACCGCGGAAGGCGACTTCCATTCCGCCTGCACCTTTGCCGCGGTTTACCGCGCGCCGGTGATCTTCAACGTCGTCAACAACCAGTGGGCGATCTCCAGCTTCTCGGGGTTCGCCGGCGCCGAGGCGACGACCTTTGCCGCCCGCGCGATCGGCTATGGCATCGCAGGGCTCCGCGTCGACGGCAACGACGCGCTCGCGGTCTATGCCGCCACCCGCTGGGCAGCCGAGCGCGCCCGCACCAACCAGGGGCCGACGCTGATCGAGCATTTCACCTATCGTGCCGAGGGCCACTCGACCTCCGACGATCCTTCGCAATATCGCTCCGCCGAGGAAGCGACCGCCTGGCCGCTCGGCGATCCGATCGCGCGGCTGAAGGCGCATCTGGTGGCGATCGGCGAGTGGGACGACGAACGCCACGCCACCATGGACCGTGAAGTCGCCGAGGAAGTCCGCGCCGCGCAGAAGGAGGCGGAGAAGAACGGCGTGCTCGGCCACGGCCTGCACCAGCCGCTCGACAGCCTGTTCGACGGCGTGTTCGAAGACATGCCCTGGCACCTGCGCGAGCAGCAGGCGCAGATGCTCGCGGAAGAAGCCGCCTCCGGCCGCCCCTGGGCGCGGAAATGAGCATGGCCCGGTTCGACATGCCCATCACCACCCCGGCACCGGCCGGCTCCGCGGCCGTGCACGCCACCCGGGCGCTGTCCATCAACCCGGCCCAGTCCGTCACCCCAGCGGACGCTGGGGTCTCGTGCCGCACGCACGCCCTCCTCAACCGCGAGATCCCAGCCTTCGCTGGGATGACGGGGAAGGAAAGGCGCAACCGCTGGCGCCCCACTCCCGCCGGGAGGAACAACCGATGAGCAAGGCCATCGACTTGGCTCCCGAAGCCGCAGGCGAGACCGCGCCCATGAACATGATCCAGGCGATCAACTCCGCGCTCGAGGTCGCGATGGCGCGCGATCCGGACGTGATTGTGATGGGCGAGGACGTGGGCTATTTCGGCGGCGTGTTTCGCGCGACCGCGGGCCTGCAGAAGAAGTTCGGCAAGACGCGCGTGTTCGACACGCCGATCACCGAGACCGGCATCGTCGGCGTCGCGATCGGCATGGGCGCCTATGGCCTGCGCCCCGTGCCGGAAATCCAGTTCGCCGATTACATCTATCCCGCGCTCGACCAGCTGGTGAGCGAAGCGGCGCGGCTGCGCTATCGCTCCAACGGCGACTTCACCGCGCCGATCACCGTTCGCTCGCCGTTCGGCGGCGGCATCTTCGGCGGCCAGACGCACAGCCAAAGCCCGGAGGGCATCTTCACCCACGTCTCGGGCATCAAGACGGTGATCCCCTCCACCCCCTATGACGCCAAGGGGCTGCTGATCGCCGCGATCGAGGACAACGATCCCGTCCTCTTCTTCGAGCCCAAGCGCATCTACAACGGTCCCTTCGACGGCCATTGGGATCGCCCGGCGAAGAGCTGGGCGGGGCATCCCGCCGCCACCGTCCCCACCGGCTATTACCGCGTGCCGCTCGGCAAGGCGGCGGTGGCGAGGCCGGGGGAGGCGCTCACCATCCTCGCCTATGGCACGATGGTCCATGTCTGCCAGTCGGTGGTCGAGGAAGCGGGCGTCGATGCCGAGATCCTCGACCTGCGCACGCTCGTGCCGCTCGATATCGAGGCGATCGAGGCGTCGGTGAAGAAGACCGGCCGCTGCATGATCGTGCACGAGGCGACCCGCACCTCCGGCTTCGGCGCCGAGCTGTCGGCGCTGGTGCAGGAACGCTGCTTCTACCATCTCGAGGCGCCGATCGAACGCGTCACCGGCTACGACACGCCGTATCCGCACAGCCTGGAATGGGCCTATTTCCCCGGCCCCGTCCGCATCGGCGAAGCGCTCAAGAAAGTGATGAGGACCTGATGGCACGCTTCAGCTTCCGCCTGCCCGACATCGGCGAAGGCATTTCCGAGGCGGAGATCGTCGCCTGGCATGTGGCGATCGGCGACCGCGTCGAGGAGGACGCACGCCTCGCCGACATGATGACCGACAAGGCGACCGTCGAGATGGAAAGCCCCGTCGCCGGGGTGGTGATCGGGCTGGCGGGCGAGCCCGGCGACTCGATCCCGATCGGCTCGACGCTGGTGGTGATCGAGACGGAGGAAGAGACCGAGAGCGACACCGTGGTGGCGGAGAACCCCGGCGTGGAGGTCGCCACCGACGCGACGCCCGCGTGCCTCACCCCGCCGGAGGGGGAGGATGCGTCCCCCGATCCCACTCGTACCCCGGCGGAGGCCGGGGCCCAGTCGGGAGACGCCGGCGAGGAGAGCGCAACGCCCGCCACGACGATCACCGATGCTGGGCCCCGGCCTGCGCCGGGGAACGAAGAAGGGCGAGACCACAAACACCCCATCCTCGCCTCCCCCGCGGTCCGCGCCCGCGCGCGCGATCTCGGCATCGACCTCGCGCAGGTCCGCACCGAGGGCGATCGGATCCGCCACGCCGATCTCGACGCGCACCTGCGCTACGGCCAGGCTCAGGGCTATCACGCCCCCCACGCCAGCCGCGCCCGCGACGACGAGACGGTGAAGGTCATCGGCATGCGCCGCCGCATCGCCGACAACATGGCCGCGTCCAAGCGCCACATCCCGCACTTCAGCTATGTCGATGAGGTGGAGGTCACCGCGCTGGAGGCACTGCGCGCCGACCTGAACGCCAACCGCGGCGACCGGCCCAAGCTCACCCTGCTGCCGCTGTTCATCGCCGCGCTGTGCCGCACGCTGCCTGACTTCCCGATGCTCAACGCGCGCTATGACGACGAGGCCGGCGTGATCACCCGCCACGGCTGTGTCCATCTGGGCATGGCGACGCAGACCGACGCCGGCCTCATGGTGCCGGTGATCCGCGATGCGCAGGACAAGAACGTCTGGCAGCTCGCGGCCGAGATCGTCCGCCTGGCCGAGGCGGCGCGCACCGGCAAGGCGCGCTCGGACGAGCTGTCGGGCGGCACCATCACCGTCACCTCGCTCGGGCCCCTGGGCGGGGTCGCCACCACGCCGGTCATCAACCGTCCAGAAGTCGCGATTATCGGCCCCAACTGTATCGTCGAGCGGCCGGTGTTCGTCGACGACGGCCGCGGTGGCGACGCGATCCGGCGCGCCAAGCTGATGAACGTGTCGATCTCGTGCGACCATCGCGTGGTCGACGGCTGGGACGCGGCGAGCTTCGTCCAGGCCCTCAAGAAGCTGCTCGAAACCCCGGTGCTGCTGTTCGCCGATTGAGCCGGCGGGCGAGACGCCAGCCGGCGCCGCCCGCCCGCGCCGCAATTATCGAACCGACCGGTAGCTTTTTCCGGTCGCAGCGGGTAACCCCGGTCGCATGGCGCTGATCGACAGGTTTTTCGCGCGGGCCATCCCCAAGGGCCAGCTCACCGTTCACCATGCCGACGGGCGCACCGCCCGGTTCGGTACGCCCGACGGGGAGTTCCCCGACGTCGCGATCCGCTTCACCGATCGACGCGTGCTCGCCGCGATCGCGCGCGATCCCAGCCTGGGCGCGGCCGAAGCCTATATGGACGGGCGATTGCGGGTGGAGCAGGGCGACATCCGCGACCTGCTGGTGCTGTTCAAGAAGAACAACCTGTGGGAGGCGGGTGCGAGCACGCTCAAGGCGCGCGGCATGCGCAAGCTCGCCAACGCGGTCTTCCACCGGCTCGATCGCTACAACCAGGCCCGCCAGTCGAAGCGCAACGTCGCACACCACTACGACCTGTCCGACCGGCTCTACGACCTCTTCCTGGACGCCGACCGCCAGTACAGCTGCGCCTATTTCACCGATCCCGCCGCCAGCCTCGAACAGGCGCAACGCGACAAGAAGGCGCACATCGCCGCCAAGCTGGCGCTGCGCCCGGGCATGCGCGTGCTCGACATCGGCTGCGGTTGGGGCGGGATGGCGCTCTACCTCCACCGCAAGACCGGCGCCGAGGTGCTGGGCGTCACTTTGTCGGAGGAACAGCTCAAGGTCGCCCGCCGCCGCGCACACGAAGCGGGGGTCGCCGACAAGGTGCGCTTCGAGCTGATCGACTATCGCGCGCTCGCCGGCCAGTTCGACCGCATCGTCTCGGTCGGCATGTTCGAGCATGTCGGCCCGCCGCAATACCGCACCTTCTTCGCCAAGTGCCGCGAGCTGCTGACGTCCGACGGCGTGATGCTGCTCCACACCATCGGCCGCGCCGGCGGGCCCGGCGTCACCGACCATTTCACCGCCAAATACATCTTCCCCGGCGGCTATAATCCCGCGCTGTCGGAGATCGTCCGCGCCAACGAGGGCAACAAGCTGTTCCTGACCGACGTCGAGGTGCTGCGCCGCCATTACGGCATGACGCTGGCGCACTGGTACGACCGCACCGTGGCGGCGAAGGATGCGATCGTCGCGCTCTACGACGAGCGGTTCTTTCGCATGTGGACCTTCTACCTCGCCGGGGCGCAGGTGAGCTTCGATTTTGGCGGCATGGTCAACTACCAGCTCCAGTTCGCCCGCTCGCGCGACGCGCTGCCGCTGACCCGCGACTACATGCTGGAAGAGGAACGGCGGCTGCGCGAGGCGGCGGGCTGATCCAACGATCGCCTCACGTCCGTTCGTGCTGAGTAGGGGCTGAGCTTGTCGAAGCCCCGTATCGAAGCACCGAGGCTCACCTCCCACCCCGTTTGTCTCGAGTAGCCGTCGAGCTTGTCGAGAGCCCGTATCGAGAGAGCCGCAACCGCCTCTCGATACGCCGTCTCGACAAGCTCGACGGCTACTCGAGGCGAACGGGGGGAGGGGGGGCGGCTTAGCCGCACACCCATGCAGTGCTTGCTGATCGCCCTCAACCATAGCACCCCACACCCATGACCACCCCTGCCCCGCTCACCCGCGCCTCGATCTTCGCCCAGGCCTGGCCGATCATGCTCGGCCAGACGACGGTGCCGCTGGTCGGAATCGTCGATACGGTGGTGGTCGGCCGCACCGGCGACGCCGCCGCGCTTGCCGGGGTCGCGCTCGGCACGACGATCATCAACTTCCTGTTCTGGAGCTTCGGCTTCCTGCGCATGGGGATGACGGGCATGACCGCGCAGGCGCAAGGGTCCGGCGACGCGCAGGAGGTCCGCGCGCTGCTGGTGCGCGGCCTCGCGCTCGGCGTGGCGATCGGCGTGCTTCTGTTCGCGCTCCAGCTGCTGCTGGTGCCGCTCGCCTTGTCGCTGCTCGCCGGCGGCGGTGCGCTCGATGCGGCGGCGGGCGGCTATGTCGCCGGGCGCTTCGTCGGCGCACCCGCCAGCCTCGGCGTGTTCGCGCTCACCGGCTGGCTGCTCGGGCTCGGCCGCACCCGCGCGGCGCTGCTGCTCCAGATCGCGATGAACCTGGTCAACGTCGTCCTCGACATCTGGTTCGTCTGGGGGCTCGGCCTCGGCGCCCACGGCGTCGGCCTGGGCACCGCCTGCGCCGAATGGAGCGCGCTGCTGCTCGGCGTCGGAATCGCGCTGCGCATTCTCGGGCCCGGCGCGCTCACCGGCCTGCGCACCGGGTTGTTCGACCGCGCCAAGCTGCGCCGGCTGTTCGCGGTCAACGCCGACATCATGGTCCGCACCGTCGCGCTGCTGGTCCTGTTCGGCTGGTTCGCCAATGCGGGGGCACGGCTGGGCGCGGTGCCGCTCGCCGCCAACCATGTGCTGATGCAGTTCGTCTCCGTCTCCGCCTTCGTGCTCGACGGCTTCGCCTTCACCGCCGAGTCGCGGATCGGCGGCGCGATCGGGCGCAGGTCGCGCGGCGAGCTGCTGCGCGCCACCCGCCTCACCGGCGAGTTCACGCTCGCCGCCGGCGCCGCCTTCGCGCTGTTGATTCACCTCGCCGGCGCACCGTTGGTCGCCGCGATCACCGACAATGCGGACGTCCGCGCCCAGGCGATTGCGCTGCTCCCCTTCGCCGCACTCGTGCCGCTGGTCGGCGCCCCCGCCTGGCTGCTCGACGGGGTGTTCATCGGCGCGACGCGCGGGCGGAGCCTGCGCAACGCCGCGCTCGCCGCGACGCTGCTCTACCTGGCCACCGACCTGTTGCTGCGCCCGTTCGGCGCCGCCGGCCTGTGGATCGCGCTGCTCGCCAGCTACGCCTACCGCGCCGCCGGGTTGGGGCTCGCGCTGCCGCGGCTGGTGCGCTCGGTCGGCGTGCCGCTTGCGGAAGCCCCGCGCGCGGCATAGAGGGCGCGCGCAACCTGCCCGCCCTTGCGCGCCGGGTGCCTGCCCGCGCAGGCCCGCCGATGCGTGCGTTTCGGAGAATGAGCTGATGGCCGACAAGATCAACCGCGTGGTGCTCGCCTATTCGGGCGGCCTCGACACGAGCGTGATCCTGAAATGGCTGCAGACCGAATATCAGTGCGAGGTGGTGACCTTCACCGCCGACCTCGGCCAGGGCGAGGAGCTGGAGCCCGCCCGCAAGAAGGCCGAGCTGATGGGCGTCAAGCCCGAGCACATCTTCATCGACGACCTGCGCGAGGAGTTCGTCCGCAACTACGTCTTCCCGATGATGCGCGCCAACGCGCATTACGAGGGGCTGTATCTGCTCGGCACCTCGATCGCGCGGCCGCTGATCGCCAAGCGCCAGATCGAGATCGCCCGCCAGGTGGGCGCCGACGCGGTCAGCCACGGCGCCACCGGCAAGGGCAACGACCAGGTCCGCTTCGAGCTGGGCTATTACGCGCTCCAGCCCGACATCAAGGTGATCGCGCCGTGGCGCGAGTGGGACCTGACCAGCCGCACCGCGCTGATCGACTTCGCCGAGAAGAACCAGATCCCGGTGCCCAAGGACAAGCGCGGCGAGAGCCCCTTCTCCACCGATGCCAACCTTCTCCACACCTCGTCCGAGGGCAAGGTGCTCGAGGATCCGTGGGAGGAGGTGCCCGACTATGTCTTCTCGCGCACCGTCAGCCCTGAGGACGCGTCCGACCAGCCCGAGATCGTCACGATCGATTTCGAGCGCGGCGACGGCGTCGCGATCAACGGCGAGGGCATGTCGCCCGCAACGCTGCTCGCCAAGCTCAACGACCTCGGCCGCGCCCACGGCATCGGCCGGCTCGACCTGGTCGAGAACCGCTTCGTCGGCATGAAGAGCCGCGGCATGTACGAGACGCCGGGCGGCACCATCTATGCCGCAGCCCATCGCGCGGTCGAGCAGATCACGCTCGACCGCGGCGCCGCCCACCTCAAGGACGAGCTGATGCCGCGCTATGCGGAGCTCATCTACAACGGCTTCTGGTTTGCGCCCGAGCGCGAGATGCTGCAGGCCGCGATCGACCACAGCCAGGAAAAGGTCACCGGCACCGTTCGCCTGAAGCTCTACAAGGGCGGCGTCCATGTGATCGGCCGCAAGTCGCCCTTCTCGCTCTATTCGGAAAAGGTCGTGACGTTCGAGGACGACCAGGGCGCCTACGACCAGCGCGACGCGGCGGGCTTCATCAAGCTCAACGCGCTGCGCCTGCGCCTGCTCGGCCGCCGCGACCGTTGATCGCGTAAGGCCCGCTGTCGGCGGCGAACCGCCGGCGCGGGCCTGCCCTATCCGCACCGCCATGCTCCCGGTCCAGCCTCCGATCGCGACGAAGCGTCGCGCGCGCGCTTGCCGGGCGATACCCGGCCGGTAAAAGCAGGCATATGCACGGGGGTACAGGGCAGCCGCATTGGTGGCAGACGCGATGGTTCGTCATCGCCATGGCGGTGCTGGCGGCGGTGCCGCTGGTATGGCCGGACATTCCGCCGCTGGTCGACCTGCCGGGCCATATGGGCCGCTATCGCGTGCAGCAGACGATCGGCACCGGCGCGGCGCCTTGGCTCTCCGACTGGTATGATTTCACCTGGAGCCTGATGGGGAACCTCGGGCTCGACCTGCTGATCGTGCCGCTCCAGCCGGTGCTGGGAATGGAATGGGCGGTCAAGCTGATCGTGCTGACGATCCCCGCGCTGACCGCGGTCGGCCTGCTGTGGATCGCGCGCGAGGTGCACGGCCGCATCCCGGCCACCGCGCTGTTCGCGCTGCCGCTGGTCTACAGCTATCCCTTCCACTTCGGCTTCGTGAACTTCGCGCTGTCAATGGCGCTCGCGCTCAACGCGTTCGCGCTGTGGCTGCGTCTCGGCCGCCTGGGCAAGCTGCCGCTTCGCGCGGCGATCTTCGTGCCGCTGGCGGCGGTGATCTGGGTCACCCACACCTTCGGCTGGGGAACGCTCGGCGTGCTCGCCGCCTCGGCCGAGCTGATCCGCGAGCACGATCGTCGCCGCAACTGGCTCGCCGCCGCATTCCATGCCGGACTGCACTGCCTGGTGCTGGCGCCGCCGGCGCTGCTGATGCTGCTGTGGCGTACCGGCCATGTCAGCGGCCAGACGGGCGACTGGTTCAACTGGCGGCTCAAGATGCAGTGGGTGACGATGGTCCTGCGCGACCGCTGGCAGCTCTACGACATCGCCTCGCTCGCCGTGCTGTACCTGGTGCTGTTCAAGGGCATCCGCGATCCCAACATCCAATATTCGCGCAACCTGGGACTGTCGGCGCTGTTCCTGCTCGCCGTCTATCTGCTGCTGCCGCGGATCGTGTTCGGATCGGCCTATGCCGACATGCGGCTGGTCCCTTACCTGTTCGGCATCGCGCTGATCGCGTTGCGGCCAAAGCCCGGCATGTCCATCCGCCATGCCGCGACCGTCGCGGCGCTGGGCCTCGCGATCTTCGTCGGGCGGATCGGCGCCACCACCGTCAGCTTCGCACTCTATGACCGCGACTACGACCAGGAACTCGCCGCGCTCGAGCATGTGCCGGTGGGCGCGCGGCTCGTCACCTTCATCGGCGAGACCTGCCGCAACGAGTGGACGATGACCCGGCTGCAGCACCTGCCCGGCATCGCGCTCGAACGCCGACTGGCCTATGCCAACGACCAGTGGTCGATGGTCGGTGCCCAGCTGCTCACCACCCGCTATTTCCCCGCGCAACGCTTCTCGCACGATCCGTCGCAGATCGTCACCGACGTCCAGTGCCCGCGCGAATGGTGGCGGCCGGTATCGGGCGCGCTCAGCACCTTCCCGCGCCACGCCTTCGACTATGTGTGGATGATCCGGCCGCCGCGCTACGACCGCCGGCTGGAGCAGGGGCTCACGCCGGTGTGGCGCAGCGGCACCAGCGCGCTGTTCCGCATCGACCACCGCCAACGCGCGGCGACGCTGCTGCCGACCGACCTCTACGGCCCCGCCGGCCGCCGGATCGACCGGCCAACGCGCGAGTCGTAGAAATGCTGTTCCCCGGCGAAAGCCGGGGGCCAGAGCCAAAGACGCAGCACCGGTAACCCTGGGCCCCGGCCTCCGCCGGGGAACCACTCCTTTGATGACTTTACCCTTTGCGGAACGGCGTCAGCTCGCCGAGATATTCCTGCTCGTGTGCGACGGCTTCGCGCTCGCGGTCGAGAAACTCGGCGACGGCGCGGCGGAAGTTCGGATCGGGGAGGTAATGCGCCGACCAGGTCGTCACCGGCGCATAGCCGCGCGCGAGCTTGTGCTCGCCCTGCGCCCCCGCCTCGACCCGGCCGAGCCCGCGCGCGATCGCCGCATCGATCGCCTGATAATAGCAGAGCTCGAAGTGGAGGAACGGCACCTCCTCCACCGCGCCCCAGTAACGGCCATAGAGCGCGTCGCCGCCGACCAGGTTGAGCGCCCCCGCGATCGGCCGGTCGCCGCGACAGGCCAGGATCAGCAGCACCCGGTCCCCCAGCGCCTCCGACAGCAGCGAGAAGAACGCGCGGGTGAGGTACGGCTGCCCCCACTTCCGGCTGCCGGTGTCCTGATAGAAGCTCCAGAAGGCGTCCCAATCCGCCTCGGTGATCTCGGCGCCGGTCAAGTGGCGGATGGTCAGGCCCTCGACGGCGGCGGCGCGTTCCTTGCGGATCGCCTTGCGCTTGCGGCTGGCGAGCGCGCCGAGGAAGTCGTCGAACCCGGCATAGCCCTGGTTCTCCCAATGGAACTGGGTCCCCGCGCGCGTCAGCCATCCCGCCGCCTCCCACAGCGGCAGCTCGGCCGGATCGACGAAGGTGGCATGCGCCGACGACAGCTGGCTGTTGCGGGTCACCGTCTCCAGCGCGGCGATCAGCGCCGGCGCCTGGCCAGGATCGCGCAGCAGCAGCCGACGGCCGGGCACCGGGGTGAAGGGCACCGCGATCTGGAGCTTGGGATAATAGTCGCCGCCGGCGCGCTCCCAGGCGTCGGCCCAGGCATGGTCGAAGACATATTCGCCCTGGCTGTGCGCCTTGGCATAGGCCGGCGCGATCGCGGCCGGGCGGCCGTCGGCGCCGTCGACCACCACCGGCAGCGCCTGCCACCCCGATCGCCCGCCGACCGAGCCCGAGCGTTCGAGCGCGGCGAGGAAGGCGTGGCTGAGGAACGGATCGTCCGATCCGGCGCAGGCGTCCCAGTCGGCGGCGGGGATCGACAGCACCCCCTCGGCGATGCGCGCGGTGATGGCGGTGGTCACGCTGCGTAATCTAGGGGCTCGGCCGCGAGCGGCAAGCGCCGCGCGCGCCGGTTCGGTCAGTCTGTGTCCTTGGCGGCGGGGAAATCCGCCTGGGCGGCCGGCGCGGCGGCGATCCCGGCGGCGGCAGCCGGCTCGCGCAGGATCATCTCGCGCCGGGGCACCGGGATGACGATGCCATGCTCCTTGAACAGCAGCCACAGCCGGTTGAGCACGTCCGACCGCACGTTGCCGACGCCGCTTTCGGGATCGCTGATCCACACCAGGATGTCGTGTTCGGCGGCATAGTCGCCATAGCTCGTCAGCCAGACGTTGGGCTTGGGGCTCTTCAACACCCGCGGGCTTTCGCTCGCCGCGCGCAGCATCAGCGACTGGGCGAGCTTGAGGTCGCTTTCGTAGCCGACCTTCACCGGGATGCGCACGCGCACGTTGCGATCGGTGAAGGACCAGTTCTCCACCTCCTGCGTCATCAGATTCTCGTTCGGGATCAGATGCTCCTTGCCGTCGCGGGTGATGACGGAGACGGCACGCACACCGATCTTGTTCACCCAGCCGAAGCTCTCCCCCACCACGATCACGTCGCCCGGCTTGATCGAGCGGTCCATCAGCAGGATGATCCCCGCGATCAGGTTGCCGACCGTCTTCTGCAGGCCGAAGCCGATCGCGAGACCCAGCCCGCCCGAGAACACTGCGAAGGTGGTGAGATCGATGCCGAGCAGGTCGATGCCGAAGAAGAAGGCGATCACCACCGCGCCGATCGCCGCCAGCTTCTGCGCCAGCAGCTTCTGCGTCGCATCCAGCGTCTTGGCCTGGCCGATCGAATGGCCGACCAGCCGGTTGGCGAGCCGCACCAGCGCATAGAGGCCGATCGCGACCACCGCCACCGACACTACTGACAGCAGCGACAGCCGCCGACGCCCCACGTCGAAGCCGATCCGCTCCAGCGCCGTCGTGACGTTGTCGAACCCGCCGAGCGCGTTGCTGAGCAGCGCCACGAACACCACCGCGCCGATGCCCCAGGCTGCCCAGCGCGGCAGGTGCAGCCCGCGCAGCACGTCGATCGTCAGCTTGGCGGTGGCGGCGCCCAGCGCGAATCCGATGCCGAACGCCGACAGCGGGTGCCAGGCATAGCCGCCGGCGACGATCGCGAGCAGCGCTGCGGCCGAGCCGTGCCGGACGATCTGGCACATGCGCGGGCCGAGCCCCTCCACCGCGCTGCCGACGCGCGTGCCCCAGAAGGTGGCGACCGCCGGCCCCAGCCGACGCCCCGCCAGCCAGCCGAGCAGGAGCGCGACCAGCACCAGCGCGGCCGCGATCCCCGCTTCGAGGAGATCGGGCCAGCCCGGGACGACGATGCCGTAGTCGGCGAGCCGGATCACCGCCGCCTCATCCCCGCGCCCCGCGGAACCGGGCGAGCCCCGCGTCGAGGTCGGCGATCAGGTCGTCGACGTCCTCCAGACCGATCTGCAGCCGAACCGCCGGCCCTTCGGCTTCCCACTGGGTGGCGCTGCGGCAGCGCTGCGGATCGATCGGCACCGCCAGGCTCTCGAACCCGCCCCAGCTGTAGCCGATGCCGAACAGCTCCAGCCCGTCGATCAGCGCAATGCGCGCCGCATCGTCGCCGCCGTCGAGCACGAACGAGAACAGCCCCGCCGGCCCAACGAAGTCGCGCAGGAAGATCTCGTGGCCGGGCGTGCCGGGCAGCGCCGGGTGCAGCACCCGCGCGACGCCCGGCTGCTCGGCGAGCCAGCGGGCGATCGCAAGCGCGCTCTCGCCGTGGCGGTCGAGCCGCACCGCCATCGTGCGCAAGCCGCGTGCGCCGAGATAGGCGTCGTCGGGCGAGACGTGCTGGCCGAGCTGATAGCTGGTGTGGCGCAACGCCTCGTACCGCCCCGGCCCGGCGGTGACCGAGCCCAGCATCACGTCGGAGTGGCCGACGACGTATTTGGTGCACGCCATGATCGTATAGTCGACGCCGCGTTCGATCGCCGGGAACAGCAGCGGCGTCGCCCAGGTGTTGTCGAGCAGCGTCACGACGTCGCGCGCCTTGGCAGCGGCGACGATCGCCGGCACGTCCTGCACCTCGAAGGTGAGGCTGCCGGGGCTTTCCATGAAGATCGCCTTGGTGTTCGGCCCGATCAGATCGGCGATGCCGGCACCGATCGTCGGGTCGTAGTAGCGCGTGGTGATGCCGAAGCGCTTGAGCAGTCCGTCCGCCAGCAGGCGCGTCGGGTCGTAGGCGCTGTCGACCAGCAGCAGCTCGTCGCCCGGCGACAGCACGGCGAGCAGGGCGGTCGAGATCGCCGCGACGCCCGACGGGTAGAGCAGCGTCCCCTCCGCGCCCGGCTCCAGCGCGGTGAGCGCATCGGCGAGCGACCATTGGGTCGGCGTGCCGCGGCGGCCGTAGAACAGCCGGTGATGCGTATCCCGGGCGCCGGTCTCGCGCAGCTGCGCGACCGAATCGTAGAGGATCGTCGACGCACGCCACACCGGCGGATTGACGATGCGCTGCGTCCATTCCGGACGGCGCCCGGCACCGACGACGCGGGTGCCCGGCCCCCTGCCCTCGCCTTCGCCGTCGCCCGCGCCGCTCACAGCGTCACCGTCGTCTTGGGGGTGGCGGGATCGGACGCCCAGTCGGTCCAGCTGCCGTCGTAGAGCGCGGCGTCGCGGCCCAGCAGGTGCAGCCCGAAGGCGAGCACCGCCGCGGTGATGCCCGATCCGCAGGTGGTGACGATCGGTCGGTCGAGGTCCACGCCCGAGGCGTCGAACGCCTCGCGTAGCGCCTCGCCGCGCTTCCACGTCCCGTCGGGGGCGAACAGCTGGCCATAGGGCAGGTTGAACGATCCGGGAATGTGTCCCGTCGGCAGCCCACGCGGGTCGAGCTCGGCGCCGGTGAAGCGCGACGCCGACCGCGCGTCGAGCAGCTGCTCGTCCTGCGTGTCGAGGTTCGCCAGCACGTCCGGCTTGGTGCGGATGCGGCTGCCGTCGTAGCGCACGTCGCGGCTTGCGCGATGCGGTGCGCCTTGACCGGTCTGCAGCGGTTTTTCCTCGCGCCGCCACTTGGCGATGCCGCCGTCGAGCAGGCTCGCCGCAACCCCGAAGCGCTTGAGCAGCCACCAGGCACGCGCCGCGGTGCGGTAGGGCGAATCGTCGTAGAGGACGATCGTCGCCGCATCGTCGATGCCCAGCGCGCCCAGATGGCGGGCGATGCCGGGGATCTCGCCCTCGGCGGCGGTCTGCTCCAGATGCCCCAGGTCGAGATAGGCCGCGCCCGGGATATGACCGTCGGCGAACTCCGCCGCCGCGTCGCGCCCCGCGGCGCCCAGCGAGCCGAACCAGGTCGCGTCGAGCAGGTGCAGCCCGGGGCTGCCCAGCCGCTCCGCCAGTTCGTCGGTCGTCACCAGCGCGTCCATGCCGTCTCCTTCGCAGCTCCACCGCCGCTCTACGCATCGCGGCCGCAGCCGTCGAGAGATGCGCCGTTCCCTTTCGCGGGTGCGCACCCTACATGCGCTGGCATGACCGCCGCCATGACACCGAAGCATCTGGGCCAGGCCAGCACGCTGCCCGCGTCGCCGGAAGACGCCGTCCTCGACTATGTGCCCAATCCGCGGGAGGGTTCGCGCTATTGCGTGCGCTTCACCGTTCCCGAATTCACCTCGCTCTGCCCGGTCACCGGCCAGCCCGACTTCGCGCATCTGGTGCTCGACTACGTCCCCGATGCGACCATCGTCGAGTCCAAGTCGCTCAAGCTGTTCCTGGGGAGCTTCCGCAACCACTGCGCCTTCCACGAGGATTGCACGGTCGGCATCGGCGAGCGGCTGTTCGGCGAGATGAAGCCGCTGTGGCTGCGCATCGGCGGCTATTGGTATCCGCGCGGCGGCATTCCGATCGACGTGTTCTGGCAGTCGGGCGAGCCCCCGGCCGGCGTGTGGATCCCGGCGCAGGACGTGCCGGGCTATCGCGGTCGCGGCTGAATCCTGATCCAGGTTCGATGCAGCGCAGCACCGCACGCGCCTAAGCTGGTGGCGCCCGAGAGGATTCTTTTCGTTGCGGCGCAGCAACGAGGAACCTACCTTCCCGTCCACGCATTTGCTCATCGCGTTCGGCGAATGTCTCGCCGGTCGCACACCAGCGTGAGGAAAGTGGATGGCGCCGAATTCTGCCGTACCGGGTGGCATCGATCACATCGCCCTGATCGGCAACTTCCTGCCGCGCAAATGCGGCCTGGCGACCTTCACGACCGACACTTACGACGCGCTCAAGCAGCGCTATCCCGACCTGACCGTCGACGTCTATGCGATGGACGACAAGCCGGGTGCCTACGCCTATCCGCCGGCGGTGACGCACAGCATCGTCCAGAAGGACCGCGCCGCCTATAGCGACGCCGCCCGCCGCATCGCCGAGAGCGGTGCCAAGGCGCTGTGGGTGCAGCACGAATACGGCATCTACGGCGGCTCGGCCGGCGACTATCTGCTGGCGCTGCTCGACCGCATCGCCATTCCCGTGATCGTCACGCTTCACACCATTCTGGAGCGGCCGAGCGCCGACGAGCGGCGCGTGATGGACGCGCTGCTGCGCCGCGCCGCGCGCGTGATCGTCATGGCCGAGAAGGGCCGCGACATCCTGACACGCGTGCACGACGTCGATCCGCGCAAGCTGGTGATGATCCCGCACGGCGTGCCCGATCGCGCTTATGCCGAGCCCGCGTCGGTGAAGGACCGGTTCGGCTGGGCCGATCGCGACGTCATCCTCACCTTCGGACTGCTCGCCCCCAACAAGGGCATCGAGACGATGATCGAGGCGATGCCGGCGGTCGCTGCCGCGCACCCCGACGCGCTCTACGTCGTGCTGGGCGCGACCCACCCGCATCTGGTGGCGCACGAGGGCGAGGCCTATCGCAACCGGCTGAAGGCGCTCGCCGCCGATCGCGGCGTGGCCGACAACGTCCGCTTCGTCGACGCCTTCGTCGAGCAGGACGAGCTGCTCGACTATCTCCAGGCCGCCGACCTCTACGTCACGCCGTACAACAACCCCGCGCAGATCACCTCGGGCACGCTGTCCTACGCGGTCGGCATGGGCAAGGTCGTCATCTCGACGCCGTACGTCCACGCCAGCGAGATCTTGGCCGACGATCACGGCGTGCTGGTGCCGTTCGGCGACAGCGCCGCCTTCGCGCGCGAGATCGCCCGGCTGCTCGGCGACCACGATGCCCGGCGCGCGCTGGCGGAGCGCGCCTATGCGCACGGCCGCACGATGCTGTGGCCGCGCCTGGCCGAGCGCGCGATGGCAGAGGTGGCCGAGGCGGTCGCAACGCTCCCCCACCGCATCCCGCGTGCCGCCGAGCTCGCCCCACTCAAGCCGACCATCGCCGCGGTCGAGCGGATGAGCGACGCCACCGGCATGCTCCAGCACTCGATCTTTTCGGTGCCGGACCGTCGCCACGGCTATTGCATCGACGACAATGCCCGTGCGCTGATCCTGATGCACCGCGTCGACGACGTCGACGAGGCGACCCGCGACAAGTGGACCTCGATCTACGGCGCCTTCCTTCAGCACGCCTGGAACCCGGACACGCGCCGCTTCCGCAACTTCATGAACTTCGACCGCAGCTGGTGCGAGGACGCCGGGTCGGAGGATTCGAACGGCCGCGCGCTGTGGGCGCTGGGCGTCACCGCGCGCGAGGCGCGGGCGCGCAAGCACCGCGATTGGGCGATCGCGCTGTTCGACGCCACCGCCGACATCGCGCTCGAACTCGGCAGCCCGCGGGCGCGCGCCTTTGCGATGCTGGGCGCGGCGGCGATGCTCGACGTCTATCCGGGCCACGCCCGGTCGACCGAGCTCCTCACCCGCTTCGGCGAGGAGCTGGTCGCACTGCTCCACGCCGCACGCCGGCCGGAATGGCAGTGGTTCGAGATCGTCCTCGCCTATGACAACGCCCGACTGCCCGAAGCGATGATCCGCGCGGGTCAGACGCTGGAGCGCGAGGATTTGCTGGCCGTCGGCCTGGAGACGCTCGCCTGGATCGTCGAATGCCAGACCTCGCCCGAGGGCCGCTTCCGCGCCGTCGGGACCGAGAGCTTCAACCGCCCCTATGCCGATCCGCTGCCGTTCGACCAGCAGCCGCTGGAGGCGCAGGCGACCGTCGACGCGTGCATCGCGGCGTATGAGGTCACCGGCGAACAGCGGTGGGCGGACGAGGCGATGAAGGCGTATCGCTGGTACCTCGGCGCCAACGACCTGGACCTGCCGCTCGCCTCGGGCGCAGACGGCGGCTGCTTCGACGGGCTGATGCCGCACGGGCTCAACCAGAATCAGGGTGCGGAGTCGATTCTCGCGCTGCAATTGGCCTCCTGCGCGATTTCCGCCCTTTCAAAGCGCCCCCGGGTCGTGGCAGAGGGCCGCGCCGTCGCCTGAGCAGAGGCGACGCACGCGACGATTAGGTACCCGGGGATTTCGCATGCTGGATTTGGTCAACCACCCGCTGCGCTTGCACGCGGATCCGTCGCGGGTGGTGGTGCGGCCCTTCCATATCGCCTGGCAGTCGAACGGCGCCGCGCCCAGCCGCACCGAGCGTCTGGTCGGCGAGGTCCTGGCGATGAGCGCGCAGGACACGCGCCACCAGCTGGAGGTCGTGCTCAAGGATTTCGAGGCGCGCCACTGGCAGACGCGGCGCGTGTTCATGACGCGCTACGACGAGATCGAGGCGCTGCTCGGGCTCGACGGCACCGAGATCGGTGACGAGAAGCGCCAGCTGATCGGCGCCTATTTCTGCCACGAATACAGCTATGCCGCCGCCGCGCTGATGAACCCCAGCGCGGTGCCGCACTTCGACCAGACCGGCATGCAGCCCGGAAGCCTGCGCATCCTGATGTCGATGCGCGCGGTCGGCGAGGGCCATATCTCGTCGGTCGCGTTCCGCGAGGGGATCATCACCAGCCAGAACGAGATGCGGCTGGCCCCCGAACCGCCGTTCGCGACCGCGGTCGACGCGATCGGCAACGAGGAGGAAATGCCGGAAGGGCCGGTCACCGTCTATCGCCACCGCGATTCGACGCTGTCGGGTACCGTGATCTTCCCGATTACCCGCGCCCAGTCCAAGGGACTGGAGGACATGCGGCTGGTCCACTTCACCCACGACAGTGGCGAGGAGGAGTGGATCGGGACCTACACCGCCTACAACGGCTCGGAGATCCAGTCGGAGCTGCTGCGCACCCGCGACTTCCGCGCCTTCGACTTGGTGCCGATGACCGGCAGCGCCGCGCGCAACAAGGGCATGGGGCTGTTCCCGCGCAAGGTGAACGGCCAGTATATGATGATCGGCCGGCAGGACGGCGAGAACCTGTTCCTGATCAAGTCCGACACCCTCACCCACTGGGACGAGGGCGAGATGCTGCTCAAGCCGCAGTATCCGTGGGAGCTGGTCCAGATCGGCAACTGCGGGCCGCCGATCGAGCTCGACGAGGGCTGGCTGCTGCTCACCCACGGCGTCGGCGCGATGCGCAAATACGCGATCGGCGCGGTGCTGCTCGACAAGGACGATCCGTCGAAGGTGATCGGCCGCACCCGCGAGCCGATCCTAGCCGCCGCCAACGAGGACCGCGAGGGCTATGTCCCCAACGTCGTCTATTCGTGCGGGGCGCTGCGCCACGGCGACAAGATTTTCATCCCCTATGGCGTCGCCGACAGCTCGGTCGCGTTCGCCTTCGTCACGATCGATTCGCTGCTCGCGGTGATGTAGGAGGGCCGCGCGCGCCCTCGCGGCAACCGGACCACCGCCGCTACCCAGAAAGCGCGCGCGATTCGCGTCTGAAGGCTGACCTGCGTCCGCAGGACGGGTGGTGAAGCGCACGCCCCCTCCCTACCCCTCGTCATCCTGACGGACGTCAGGATCCATTTCCCCACCGTCGGGAAGCGCAGCGCGACGGGTCTCAAGAAAACGACCGGTGCGCGTCTGGATGCCCCGAGTTCACAAACGAAGTGCAACACCAGGTTGAGGTGTTGCGATGGGAACCAGGTACCGACAGCTCTCGTATGCGGAACGGTG
>NZ_JBIUCZ010000042.1:0-24294 GCF_047975845.1 Sphingomonas mangrovi
GGAGGGATGCCCCGGATATGGCGTTCACCAGAATGGCGGCGTAAACCAACAGGGTATAGCTTAGCTCAGCCGCCAAACTGTCCAGGAAGGTGGGACCACCTCAAACATGCCTTTCCAAGGCACGCCAGAGCGCGCCATGATTGGCTGCTTTCTGCGCTTTTTTGTGGTATATGACGTGCCAGATGGACTGGCCCGATGCCACTACATACCAACAAGCTGATGGTATTTTTACTGGCACCTCCGCCGGTCGGTGAGATGGAGATACCATCATGCCGTTGTCTGTTGTGGCGATCAAAGCGGCCAGGAGCCGTGAACCGCACCGGGTTTCCCGGAGACCGGTTGGCTTGGGTCTTACGCGGCGATCGGCACGGCCTCAAGCTGGGCGTAGTAGGCGGCTTCCGCCTCGGCGGGCGGGATGTTGCCGATCGGCTCGAGCAGCCGGCGATGATTGAACCAGTCCACCCATTCCAGCGCGGCGAACTCGACGGCTTCGAAGCTGCGCCACGGCCCGCGACGATGGATCACCTCCGCCTTGAAGAGGCCGTTGATCGTTTCGGCCAGGGCATTGTCGTAGCTGTCGCCGACGCTGCCGACGGAGGGTTCGATGCCGGCCTCGGCCAAGCGTTCGGTGTAGCGGATGCTTACATATTGGGATCCGCGGTCCGAATGGTGCACGAGGTCGCCGCTGGCAAACGGCCGCCGGTCGTGAAGCGCCTGCTCCAGGGCATCGAGGACGAAGTCGGCATGGGCCGTCCGCGAGACGCGCCAGCCGACGATCCGGCGAGCGAATGCGTCGATGACGAAAGCCACGTAGACGAAGCCTCGCCAGGTGGCGACATAGGTGAAGTCGCTGACCCACAGGGCGTTCGGCCGCAGCGCCTGGAACTGCCGATTCACCCGGTCGAGCGGGCAGGGCGCAGCCTTGTCGCTGATCGTCGTCTTCACCGGCTTGCCGCGAACGACGCCCTTCAGGCCCATGGCCCTCATCAGCCGGGCGACGGTGCAGCGGGCGACGTCGAAGCCCTCACGCCTCATCTGGCGCCAGACTTTCCGCACGCCATAAACGCTGAAGTTCGCTTCGAAGACGCGGCGGATGTCGCCGCAGAGGTCAGCATCACGTTGTTCCTGGGCGGGTTTGCGAGACGGATCTCGTTGGCGGGCGGCGTGCTCGTGATAGGTCGACGGGGCGATCGGCAGAACCCGGCAGATCGGCTCGACCCCGTAGACATCACGATAATCGTCGATGAACGCCGTCATGGCTTGAACAGGCGGTCGAGCTCCGCCGCCGCAAAATACGCCGATGCCTTGCGCAGGATCTCGTTGGCCTGGCGAAGCTCGCGGACCTCGCGCTCGAGTGCCTTGATCCGGTCGCGCTCCTCGCTCTTCTGCCCGGCGCGCACGCCCTGATCACGCTCGGCCTGGCGCACCCATTTGCGCAGCGTCTCGCCCGAGCAGCCGATCTTCGCCGCGATGTAGGCGATCGCCTCCCACTGCGAGGCGTAGTCGCGCTGATGCTCCCGAACCATTCGAACGGCCCGTTCCCGAACCTCCGGCGAATATCTTTCGATGTCGGTTTCGTCGTCATGATGACCCCATTCTCTCAGGAATTGAGGTTTCCGGAAAACCCGGTGCGGTTCACCGCGACAAGGCATACAAGCTGAGCGATAGCAACGGGCTCTACCTGCTGTGATGCCGTCGGGCGGCAGGTACTGGCGGATGAACTACCGCCATCTCGGCAAGCAGAAGACGCTGGCCTTCGGGGTCTGGCCAAACACCGGCCTCGCTGAGGCTCGCGCAGAACGCGACGCAGCCCGCAAGATGCTGGCGCGCGGGGATGACCCCGCCAAGCGGATCAGGCTAGACCGGATTGCTGACTCAGTGGCCGCGTCCAACAGCTTCAAAGCCGTGGCTGACGACTGGCTGGTGAAGGTCGGCAAGGAGGGACGCTCGCCTGTCACGATGAAGAAGCTGCATTGGCTGCTCGACTTCATCAACGCGTCGATCGGCAAGCGACCGATCGCCTCGATCACCGCCCACGAGCTATTGGACATGCTGCGGAAGATGGAGAGCAAGGGGCGGTACGAAACCGCCAAGCGGCTGCGCAGTACCTGCTCGCAGGTCTTCCGCTACGCCATTGCCACAGCCCGCGCCGACCGTGACGTCGCTGCCGACCTGCGCGGTGCGCTGATTGTCCCCAAACCGGTGCATCGGGCGGCGATCACCACGCCAAAGCCAGCCGGAGAGCTGCTGCGAGCCATCGACGGCTTCGCTGGACATCCGACCACCCGAGCTGCTCTGCACCTCCTGCCGCACGTCTTTGTGCGCCCCGGCGAGCTCCGCCATGCTGAATGGGCGGACTTCGACCTTGAGAATGCCGTGTGGACTGTCCCGGCGCACAAGACCAAGATGCGGCGGGCGCACACCATCCCCCTCTCCCGCCAGGCACTCGCGATCATCGCCTCGATAGAGCATGCGGCGGATACCACTGGCTACCTCTTCCCATCCCTGCGCTCGGCTGACCGCCCCATGTCGGAGAACACCATCAACGCCGCTCTGCGGCGGATGGGCTATGCGCAGGACGAGATGACCGGTCACGGCTTCCGCGCGATGGCCGCTACGCTGCTCAACGAGATGGGCCTCTGGCACCCCGATGCGATCGAGCGCCAGCTGGCCCACTGCGACAACAACGCCGTCCGGCGCGCCTATACGCGAGGCGAATACTGGGACGAGCGCGTCCGCGTGATGCAGCACTGGTCCGATCACCTCGACTTCCTTCGCGATGGCGCCAAGGTGCTCAAAGGCAACTTCGGAAAGCAGGGAAGCGCGCCTCCTGCCGGTTAGCGGCGAGCGGTCGATTCAGAGTACCGTTTGCCTCTGCACCGTGAGCGTGAGTGGCAGAATGAGGCTGATTCAGAGGGCCGTGATCGAGAGGATGAGGTGGCACGGCGGCTGGTCACAATTTCTGGTGTCGGGCCGATGGCCGCGACCGCGTCGCGCGGAGCGGTCTATGGCGGAAACACCTCAACCCCGGCGCTTGACCTACCTGGCTCGCTCGGGTTGGTGCCCAACCAGCACACGACCGGTGGCAAGCCGAGGCTACTCGGCATCAGCCGACGGGGCCCCGCCTACCTCAGCCAGCTCTTCATCCACTGCGCTAGGATTGGCTTCCGACAGCCTCGACATTCGTCACGTCACTCATTTATCATGGAATATCCTTTCGGCATCAGGAAGAGACAATGCTCAATCGTACCTCGAAAAGCCCTCTGGCGTGGGCCATGATATCATGCACCATGCTGCTCGCTAGTTGCGCTTCCGGCGAAGCCGAACACACAACGGACGCTAACGAACAAGCGTCGGCAGCACCCTCCGCAGATCGGCTGCCCGCTTGCGATGACATCGCGAAGGCGATCGGCGCGCCTGTTGCAGGCATGGGCGGCATGCCGGACGCTGAATCGGGCCCATGGCGCGACGGCGACAAATACGGCGTGAAATGCACCTGGGGAACGAGCGCCGCTATCCGTGTCGCGAACGGGCAACCAGGCAGCGTTCGCGACATCGGAGATATGGGGACCGTTACGCTGCACATCGGCGTCAACGACAACGTCATGACGGAAAGCGAGGTGCGCTCGGCCGGAAAGGTCTTTGACGATCCAAGGGCGAAGGCGATCGGCGGATGGATCATGGCGGACCCCGGGCTCGATCTGGCCGCGAAGGCCGCCCTGGCGCCACCCCAGGTCAATGTCGGCGCCACGACGATCTCTGTCGGCGCGGCGAACAGTTCAGCGCCCGAACTGGCTTCGATCACCAACGACTGGGCCATCGATGCGGCGGTCGCAACCTACCGGCTGATCGACAAGGACTAGAACCGAACCAGCTTCACCTGCGCCGCCAGCGCGGCGACTGGCCCGGCGTCGTCGAACGGCCGGATCGTCCCCCTACAGCTTGACGAGCTCCACGCGCCGGTTCCTGGCCTTGCCGTCCGCAGTATCGTTCGGCGCGATCGGCGCACCGGCCCCGAAACCCTTGGCGGTCAGCCGATCGGCGGCGATGCCGGCCCCGATGAGGGCGTTCCTGACGGACGCTGCCCGCGTGTCGGAGAGAGCGCGGTTGCGGTCGGCCGATCCCGTATCGTCGGTATGACCGTTGACGGCCAGTCTCAGACCGGGCTCCTGCTTGAGTAACTGGACGATCGCCTCGATCTGCGGCCGGGAAGCGGGAAGTATGTCGCTCGCATCGGTCGCGAAATTGATCTGCACGACGGCCTTGCCCGCCGTGTCGATCGCCGCCTTCAGCTCCGATGCGGGCAGCAGCTTGGCCGTGGCTTCGAACGGCTTCGTCTCCAGGATCGTCATCGCAAGCCGATTGGGAGTCGGCGTGGCGTGAATCCAGATCGCGCGATCGGCGCGGCGGATCACCCAGACCGTCGCCTTTTCATTGTAGATATCGCCAAGGCCAACGCGCTTGTCGCGCGTCATGTCGTCGGACAACGTGTTCTTGATATCCCTGGGGATGACGCTGTCGGTGACCAGCACCCCGCCCGCCTGCGCGATCACCGCATCCAGGTTGCGGCGCAGCTCGTAGGCCGACGGCGTCCTGGATTTGTCGGCGACCACCTGGCCCATGAACAGCTTGCCCTCGACGTCGTTCAACGCCGTCCCCGTCCAGAAGAGGAAATGATCGAAATCGCGCGTTTCCTGCTTGTGCCAGGCATAGCCCTCGGGCAGGCTGATGTAGGGAAAGTCGCCAAGGGCAGCGTTCGACACCGGCACCTTGTCGATCGAGAAACCGTCAGGCTGGGTGACCCCCTGTGCGTTCCCGGATTCCTCCGCAGCGGCAATCACGTTGACGGACGAATTTCCACTCTCCGACGATGCGTTCTCAGCTTGCTGCCCACAACCTGCGAGCACGAGTGCGGATATCACGGTCATCGTTCTGAAACGCGTCATCAATTTATTCCTCCAAGGTGATAATTTGGCCCCGCAAGGAAGTCACCGCATGCGAGGTTATAGATCGACAGGTCATCAGCGAGGGTGCAGCACCACGTTGGTCAGCGTTCCGAGAATCCTTTCGCGGTCACCGCATAGGCGCGCATGTTGTTGCGGGTGATCGCCTTCATGTCTTTCCACACCGCATCCGACAACTCGCGTGTCAGGCCCGCCGACGATCCACGCACCCTTGCCTCCTCGAGCCAAAGCGCGGCCACGATAAGGCGCGTCTCGGCTTCCTGCTGGCGTCGCGGGTCGCTTTGGCGCGCGAGCGCCGAAGACTGGAGCCCGCTGGCCGTCTGGCGGAAGATGGCGGCGTTCTGCGCCGGGGAAAGCCGGCGGCCGTTGGCAAGTTCCCAGCCGACCGAAAGGAACAGCGCGGTGGCCCCGCTGACGGAATTCTCCGGCAGCCCCCGGCTCTGCAACTCCCGCCGGTAGATGGCGCGCGTGCCCGCTGTCCTGACGAAGCGGGACGGGTCGTCCATTCGAAACCGCAGCGACACCATCTGCGGAAGGCGCTTTGCGACACCCTCTTCGATCTGGCCGCTCAGGTCGCCGGAGCGATGGAAGGACAGTCCCGTGGCTGCATTCGACCGGCGTTGCGCCGGCCTTCTGGCAGTGCCGCCGCGCTCGCCGCCGTTCTGCCTCGTCGCTTCCTCGGCATGTCGAAGCGCGGTCTGGCTGAGGATGCCGTTGCCCCAGATGTCGACGTTGACCCATTCCTGCGCCGACGCCGGAGCGGTCGCGAGGACCGCCAAAAGCGCGATGACATACGGCCGCATTCGCATCTCCCATTCCTCGATGGACCGAGGCCAGTTCTTACAAGCCAGACACGCGGCGCCACGAGCCTATGTCCCCATATGTCGCCCGATGCAGCCGGCTCGTCGCATTCGCGAGTGGAAGGCCGGCCGAAATGGCGACGACGCTACGAGTTGAGACGGTCGCTTCTTCACTGAAACAGGGCCGCGCTCAGGAGCGACGCGCATATCGTCATCGGCGGCATGGCAACCATGCCTCGGGCGCGATTGCCTACCGCGCGCGCTGCACGACATATTCCGCCTCCGCCCGATCGTAACGGTAAAGCTGGGTGTCATCCGGCCCCAACTGGCGAACCTTGCCCGGTGCGACGATCTCGGTGCCGGTGCGCTGCACGCGGATGTCGGGCAGGCCGGTGCCCGACGGCTCGAACCGCAGCGTGCCGCTGTCGGCCGCGCAGGTCAGGACGGCCCCACCTTCGCAGGCAGCGTCGTTGTCCGATCCCGTCGGCAATATGCCGACCAGCGACCATCCGCCATTGGGGTAACCCGGCTTGCTGGCGCCGACCGGCGCCATGCCGCGCGGGTCGAACAGCAGGACGGCGTGGCTTTGCAGCGATGTGCCCTGCGCGAAATCGGTCATGCGGATCGCGAACACCACGCGCCCATCCGCCAAGACGTGCGGCGACGGCACGCGCGACTGGTCGGTGTCGATCCTCGCGGGATTACCGGACGCGTTGACATTCAGTTGGCCAACGAAACCGCTGTCCACCGCCCGCCATTGGCCGTTCTCTAGCACGAAAGTTGCCTGCCCGAGAGCGATGGACACGGGCTGCCCGCTCGTTCCCTCAGCGTCCGCCTGGGCCGCGGACGTGAGGCCCGTGAAATAGCGCTTCCCGCCGGATGTGAAGGTCAGCCGGTGCCAGACCTCTGTCCACAATACTTCCGGTGTGGCTTCGTCCTGCTCGACGAAGGCGCTTTTCTGGGCATCGTAGCGTCCTCGCTCGGTCCCCCCGAAGCTCGCCCGCAGGATGTCCCGCGCGGACGGGACCGGGACGTCGGACGGCGGTGTTTGCGGGGCCGTCGTCGCGGAAGCTGCTGCGGCGGCGTTCGCGCCCTCCATCCTCTCGCCATCGGCCGGTGCCGCGTTGCAAGCGGCCATCGTCAGCGATGCGACTACAAGCGCCGCCATATGGGTGTTCATCATCGATCTCCTATCCACGACGACATCATTTGATCCGGACCGCCCCGATCGGCTGCAAACGAAGCCGGACCGGCCTATTCCTGAGGACGCCGCCTCCACGGCGATCCCCGTCCGGGGATACGCAGTCGGCGGGGCGAAGCGAGCCATCAAGCACCAGGCTTTCGCGCGGCCATCATTATGGTGAAAAATTCGCCCCGCTTGTCGTTCGGTACCTTGTCCAGGTCGGTGTTTCCGAACTCGGAATAGCCTGTCATCTCCGCGCGGGGGTAATAGCCCTTCCAGTAATATCTCGTCTGCACCGTGCCGTCGGCGAGCGCCGCGCTACCCAAGTCGGCGGTGAACCAGGTTCCGAATTCGTCGGTCGTGCCGACCAGTCCGATCGTGCCTGCCTTGAACGCCCAACGGCAGACGCCACGCTGATAATAATCCTGGTCGAGGACGAGATCGGTGTGAACGGTCGCCACATACTCCGTGTCGGAAACTTTGGTGAGCGGAACGGCTTCGACAGTGCGAATGACCGGCATGTTGCCGGCGATCGGATTGGGTTTGCCGCACGTGGCTGCATTCTCGACATCATATTGTGCCGAGAAAACGGCCCTCACGAACGGGCCGGGCGCGTCCTGCACCGTGACGCGCACCTCATACGCCTTCACCGGCGAAGGATTGATCCGACGAAGCGGCTGCGCCTCGTCCGCCGGTTCGCTGCAGGCTGCGGGCGAGATCAAAACCATGCTGGCAAGGGAAGCGAGGGCGATCGCCCGCCACCTTTGCCGAGCGGTCGAGGACATCACGACTCCACGCTTCGCCACTCGATCAAACGGCGTCTCCGGCATCCGTACTCCCACCTGTTTCTCCGATCGTGTCCTACCTGCTGGCGGGATGCCGGCGCCCAGCTATCGCGCCCTCTCGCAGGCAGCGAACGCTGCACGCCGTTCAGGGCGCAAGGACAACCTTCGCGGTCCGGCCGCCTGCCACCGAAACACGGCTCATAAGCGCGCCGCCGTCGGGGGTGGAGCCATAATCCCGCCAGGTAATCGCGGTGGTGACGAAATACTCGCCATCGGCAATCCCGGAAAATTCGAAATCCCCCCGGGAATCGCATCGCGTCTCACGTCCCGCCGACTCCTGATAGTGTTCGCTCTCGGGCTCGAAGCGAGGAAACACGTCTCGCGTCGTTTTTCCGAAACCTGCGATTCTGAAGCCGCGCTGTTTGATCCGGACGCTACGATATCCTTCGCGATCGCTGTCGTAAGCCACCATCATCCGCTCGGTGGTGTAAGGGGTTACGGGCACGAGGAAGACGATCTTGCCGCGACACGTCACGGCATCGCCATCGGTCAATGGGATCACGGCGTTGCCCTGGATGACGTTTCGACCGTCGCGCACCTCGTGCGCAGCAGGATCCTAGGGGGTTTGCAGACGGTGGGCGCGCTGGGCATGTGCCGTCGAGGAGCAGGATATCGCGATGCCGAAAAGCATGGCGAAGGATATAAGCCGCTTGGACATACACTCCGAACATTTCAGTCTCTGCCGGCATGCGGGATATAATTCCCCAAAAGCGTCGTCAACGCTGCGCTTGCCAAAACCATATTGCGGCGGCCATGAAAAGTGCTGCGGAAGAGCGATCGCGATGTGACATTCGGAACTATGCTGTTGTTTGTCCGCCATTTTATGTCGATGCTTTGGGAGCCCGCCGGGATGACTTTAAAAATCGGGAGGCCTCCCGCGCGCAATGCAATCGCATGTGCCGCCATATTGATCGCGACGGCCTGCGTGACGACAGCGGAGGGCGAAGCGGAAGCCCCGTTCACCGCAGGCTGGGAGCATTGCGACACCCTTCGCGGCGCTTCCGTCTGCACATGGATCGCCATGGCGCAGAAAGGCACGCGCGTATGCGCCGTAGCCGAGGATTTCGCCACCAACGCGTATCAGTCCCACCGCCTGATCGGCACGGCGACGGGTAGTCGCGTGCGCTTCACGAAAATCTGCGGCGATCCTGGATCGGAAACCGACAGCCGCTGTCCCGGCCAAGCGGATGAAGGCACCGAGAAGGTGGGCTGGACCGGCTACGACCGCTCCTTCCATCTCTGCAAGGGGCGCTTGTTCGAAAACCCCCAAGGCTGCGAGGGTGGAGATGATACGAGCATGCAGCCCGTTTCAAGCAGCCGCCTTCCGATATCCGAGGAAGATCGCGGCTGGCTTGCCACTTGCACGACAGAAGCATTGTCCCTCCAGCGCCAAAAGTAAGAACCCGGCCAATAAGCGCTGACATCATCTCTGATCAGTCGCACTCCTGGCGCATCCCGACGGTCATCGAACCATCCAGACTCGTGACGGGAGCCGACACGACACGGCAATTGTCGCCCTCCGGTTTCGGCTGAAGCGCTCTGCGTTGTTCGGCCGTCATACACACCTGTTCGTGCAGCCAGCGATCGGCATGAGCTTGTCCGTCGATACGAATACGGCGCTTGTACCGGGACAGGTATCGAGACTTGGCCTCCGCCGACAACGAAGCGAACGTGCAGCTGCGCCCGTTGCGTCGAGAGGTTCCAGAATTTCCGCTGCTTCGCGCAACCTGCGTCGAGTCGCTTCCGGACTGCGGGCAAATGCCTGCTGCAACCAATTTCTCGCGAAAACGCCGACCCTGCTCGATGACCCAGGCATTCGCGCTTGCTTTGCCGTCTATCCGGGCACGGCGGACATATTCCTGCTCCATGCGTCGGCGCTCGGCCACCGGGAGTGCGTCGGCCGAGCATCGCTGCGAAACGGCCGCGTTTTCTTTGCGAGCCGGGACATCATTGCCGTCATCCTTCGACGCACCCGCCAGCTGCGAAAATACAGCGGCGCACGAGACGACCATCAGCACGCCAAAAGCAGAAAGCGTTTTCACCGGCATGAACTCTTCCTACTCACGCCGCTACGATCAGCGGCCAGGCAGCGTTGGCAGGTCCAGCGATCCGTCTGCACGTATGTCGCGGATCACTGCCAACTCGGATGCTTCTCCGCTGGCAAGATCATAGCGCATCCGTACGGCGAGGTCCGTTGGGCAAGGAATTTTGCCGCGAGGCTGCTGGCTACAGGCAAGCACATAGGTGCGGATCACATCCAGTCGCTGGGAATCGAGCTTCAACCGCCAGATGAGGGCATGGTCGGGCACATGCCCGCCCTGTGGGTCTTCCGCCAATGCGCGGGTCGCAACATTGGCCAGCTTCTTGTCGAGGTCGCTGCCGGTAACGGGCTGGCGATAGAAGCGCAGATCGGCAGCGTGCGCCCGATCCTGCCTGGCCCCGATGGTGATCTGGTAGCTCGGCTCTTTGGCCCGTTGGTCCGGGAGGCGGCTGTCGAGTGTAAGGGGCGCGGGGGCGGTGGCGCCCCCTCGCGCGGGTCGGAGGATGCGAAGGAAAAGTCTCGCCATCGCCTCATCCGCGCCGGCAGGCAGCGCTTGGCGAAAGGCTGCGACGCATGGCGTCAGCCGATCGAGCGCGGGTTGTTGATCGGCCGGGTCGAGATCGAGTTCCACGATCGCGCGCAAGGCGGAGATGACGGGCTCGTCATCGATACCCAGCACCGGCAGGCCGCATTTGCCGAAACCGCCATTAATCGCGTTGAGCTTCATGCCGACCGCGACGGCTTCGGCATGGGCACTCCGCAAACGCCGCTCGCAATCGGTGCCGACGCGGCATTCGGCCGGGTCGGCATCGACCATGAAGCGCAGACGCGTCAGGGGATCGCCCTTCTTTACGAGCGCAACATCATAACGCGTCTTCTCGAGCTCACTGCCGTGAAGTTCGAATTGACCGGGGTAGATCGCCTCCGCCAGCGCAAGTGCCGCTCTTTCCGATCCCTCCTGATCCAATCGATCCCGATAGTCGCAGCCAGCAAGCGCGACCGTGACGACCGCCACGGCGTAAAGCCGAACCCATTCGATCAAACCAACGCCTTTCATTGTTGACGATAAGTCCCAAGAACAAGTTCCACATGCGCCACTGCGCAGCCCCCTCACCGGGAGTGCCCGCCCGGAACACAGGTACGAGATATTCCCGAGCCGTTCTCAACCGCAACTCAGCCGCGTGATCCGGCGAGACGCTTCCTCATAGAAGATGTTGAGCCGGCTGGGCCGATGATCGTCCGTCTTCTGGCAGGTGGTGCATACCCGCCGCCACGTCTCACCGGCGGGCGCCTCGGGCAGACTGTCGATCGACTGACCGATCCAGCCACCGCGCGCGGAGGCGCGACATTCATCGGTCGGAAGCGGCTGGGCTGCATTGGGTCGTCCCGGCGCGGGAGCTACGGAAGGTGGCTGTGAGGCGACGTCCGGTGGCGAAGCTGGCTCGACCGTGCAACCGGCGATTGCTGCAACGGCGATGATGGGAATGACAACAGGGATTTTCATCACGATGCTCGCACTCCTTCGCGTGCCAACGCACCGGTTGTTCGCCGCGTTGTCAAGTAACGACAAAGCCGCGCCCGTCTCCGCCGCAAATTTCCTAATTGACGAATTGTTCGGCTATCGTGCCGATTTCCCGATGAGGTGAGGAGCCCCGACGACGGCATGCTTGCACTTTTTCTGACACTGGCGGGAATAGCTCAAGGCCCCATCGTGGGGCGTGCCACGGTCATAGATGGCGGCACAATCGAAGTGCAGGGAGTTCGCATGCGGCTGTGGGGCATCAATGCCCCACAGGCAGGCGAGATCTGCGACAGAAATGGTGAGCCCTATCCGTGCGGTAAGGAAGCAGCGGACTTTCTTGGGCGAACGCTCGCCGGCAAGACCGTCACCTGTCACCTTCGTGAAGCGCCAAAGGCCTACCCGGCGGTAGCCATATGTTCCTTTCGGCAGCGGATACGTCCGGCCGAGGAACCGAGCTTCGAGACCACCCAGAATGTGCAGATGGCGATGGTCCATTGGGGATATGCCAAAGACAATGCGCAGGAAAGCGACGGGGCTTTCGCCAAGCTCGAGGCGCAGGCGCGGGCGAACCGCTGGGGGCTGTGGAACGGTGTTTTCACGTCTGCCAAGGAAACGAGGTACCACGGAGATGGCGGACGTGGAGCTGGATGCGGCGCGCGCGGGCTCCCGATGCGCATCTATGGTATCGCGGTCAGGCGCTGATCGACTTTGCCCGGAAACGCATCGCGCAGGGGCGTTTCGGCGAAGCGGAATTGGACGATGTGTGCCTCGGACCATCGGCGCTGCGCGACCATCTCACCATCCGCTTCGAAGCGGGTCCTCGGGCGGTGTTCACGCTGGCCGGCTTTCCGTACGTTCTCGGCCTGTGCAACGGCCATCTCGTGTCCGTCCCGATGACGGATCTGCGGGGACTGCCGACAGAAGAAGCCATGAGCTACCTGCCGGACCTTGCCGGACCGCCGATCGCGAAATAGTCCCCTGTGACGCTTCCGTTCATGCCGCAGGAATAGAAATCCTGAACCGGGCTGGTGTCGCGCACGATCAGCCGCCCGTCCTCCAATGTTATGTGCAGCCGCCCGGCGATCTCATGCGGCGACGATATCGTGAGACGCCCGCGTTCGAGCCGGCCACGAACATCGACGTCGCAAAGCCAACGCGCATTTGCCGGCTGCGCGGTGGAGAACTGGATCGACAACGTGCCATCGTCCGACTGGCGGATCGTCACGACGCCCGCCAGGTTTCCCCAGCGTCCCGTCCATCCCTTACCGCCAGCCTGGAGGGACGCGAGAAACTTCGTTCGCGACCGGAATCTTGATGCGAGATCGGGGAAATCCTTCCAGCGCTCGCGATTCGCATACCATTCCCGCTGACTGACGAGGAACCAGCGCTGATCCTTGATCAGAGCCGCTCGCGCTGGGCGCGACAATTTGCGTAGCGCGCGCGCGTATTCGGCAGCCATGGCATCGTCGAGCCGAGAAAGTTCGGGATCGTCGCACACCGCCTGCTCGACAGCGGTCATGGCTGCGGTACAGTCGAACGAAGGCCCGGTGTGCGGCAAGGTCGCCGCCTGCGCGGCGAGGACGAACGCGGACAGGATCATGCGCCCAAAATGCCGCCAGACCGGCGGCAGGTCCATAGCATTCTCACCAGGCGCGTTGTCGCTGGGAGCGCGTCGCAGGGTGGTGCAGGCGCGAAGCGACGCGCCAGACGCTCAACCTTGCTCCGCCAACCACCAAGATACTCTCGGCTCCTTCTTGCCGAATTGTCCCGAGACGCGCGACCCGCACCGGCTTGAAGACGCAGATTTGGCCGCGCCCACGCCGAATGACCGACTTACCATAAGCCAGACGCTGGTAGAAACCCGGCGTATTCGTGATAACGTTCAGATCGGCAGAGCGGTTTGCCAGCAGCCGATCCCCGAAGGATCGCCGCGAGGAAAACCATGCACTATTGGTGCGGTGAGGCCAGGGAGGCGACCGGACAAACGGTTAAGGGCAAAGGCAGCGCAATGAAATCGATCGGTTCGAACGCCGTTGCCCTCGCCGCCCTTTCGCTGACTCTATTTTGCATCTCAACGACGCCGGCGTCCGCCGCCGATGGTGCATGCGAAGCAATCGACCTCGTCGGCTATTTCCAAGATCACGACACGGGTGACGGCGATTTTGCCGCCCGTATCGTCACGAGCGATGGCGACGAAGCAAGGCTAGGTCTCGCCATCCATGCTTCGGTCGAACAGCTGTTGCGCGGCAGCTACCGTGGTTCGCGGATCGTCATCAGGCCGACACACGCGTCGGGCTGCGATCTCGTGCCGATGAAGGGCGATGGCGGCATTCTCGTCGGACGGCTCCTTGGTGTCGAAGATGGTGTCGCGGTGATCGATCCTCTACGGGCGGAAACGCCGCGCCAACGCGCGGAGCGTGGGGACGACTTCCTGCGCGGCGCCCCGCCACCGCCCAAGCCACGCGCGCAATGATCGCGTGATTCCGACCGGGCAGGCTCTTTGACCGTCGCATGGCTCATCGCCGTGCCGTCGTCGACCCGGGTCCACTCTATGATGATGCTGCCGTTCCCGGTCATGTGGCCCGTGGTAACACCCGCGGTCCTGTGCTTCCGGTTCGCTGCCTTGATCGGGATGCTAATCAAGGGGAGAACGTCCCGCCGGCTTTCGCTGCGTGTGCGTAATGTTGCAGGGGTGATCGCGGTGCTAATCACGATGCCCAAGCTCATGCTGCTGATTGCGAACCGCATATGAAGATTGCGGCACGGAGACTGATCCCGGCATCACTACCCTGTTACAATCACGCCCCGGCCGCTACGAAGTTGGACCTATGAACCGCCCTTTTCTGTCCGTCACGCTCGCCGGCGCCATGGCGCTGGGAGGCGGCACCGCTGTTCACGCTCAGGCCGACGGACGAACAGCTCCGGAAGAGCCCGGCGCAGACCCTGCGCTCGTCCCGGCGACCTTGAGCGACGCCCTCTCCTGCAAGTCCCATGTCGCCGCGCTCGCCTTTGGATACGCCCTGTTCCTTGAGGGTAAGACGCCGAAATGGATGAGCCGGATCACCGACAAGGACAAGAATGTCGGTGGCATGATCGGCCTTTATGGATACCGGCTGCAAAAACCCGTGACCCTCTTCGAGGAAACGGTCGACAGGATCTATTTCATGAAGGACTGGGTGGTCACTCTATGGCCACGCGCCCGCGCCGAGGCGTTCATCCGCGAGCAGAAGTTGGCGCGCGCGCCGATCAGGATGACGCAGCAATATTATCGCTTCCTCGATCCGGAATCCGGCCCGATGCTCGGCGTGTTCGAGCCGACAGGCGGGGCAATCGCCAGCCTGCTCGCGCGCTCGCTTGGCGCCGAGGCGGAGGCGCCGCCGCCGAGTGATGTCCTGTTTGTCGGCTGTAATTATGCCCCAGTTACGCAGCGGGAGTTTCTCGAAGCTGCCGGACACGCGGATGCAATGGCGGACCGAGCAGCGAGGAACGTCGGCGAAATGATGAAGCCGGGCGATCAACATCCCGATTAGCGAAAGCGGCTGAGCAGGAGGCGCGGAAGCGTTGCCGGTGGCTATGTCTTCGATACAGAACGCAGCAACCGGACCAGCTTGTCCCATCCGCCACCCCTGGGGGTGCACGCTTCCTGTGCGAACTGCCGTCCCTCCGGCGTCGCGAGCCAGCGGTCGAGATAATCCTTAAACCGCTTGTCGATCAAGTTGCCGCTCAGACGCCATGGCGGATCATAGCTGAATTCCAAGGCGTAACTCCCGTCGCGCTCGACCCGCAACTGCGCGCTCGACCAGCGATCGTCTCCCGGCCGGCGCATCGCTTCGGCCAGTTCGCCAAACAACCGCTTGGCTTCGCGCGGCAGGCGGAACGAGACTTTTTCCAGCGGCTGCCCCGGTTTATGGGCGAGCGCGAAGGTGGTACTGCTGTCGCGCTCGCCGTCCTGAGCGATCTCGATGTCGACGAACAGATGCGCCCAGTGGCGATCCTCCCAATCGCCATCCATGACATCCGACACATTGCCGACGACGGCGCGAACGATGCTCTGTTCGATCCGTTGAATATGCTGCGCATCCATCGCGCCGTCCCTTAATCGGAAAAGCCTTCGGCGGTGACTCTCGTCGCTCGCATGTCGTTCTTCGTCATCTTTTGCATGTCACGCTGCACCGCGTCCGACAGTTCGCGCATCTGGTCGGGATAGGGTTCGCGCAGATAGGCTTCCTCCAGCCACAACCCCGCCGTGATCAGCCGGATATCGGCCTGGATTTGACGCTGTTCGTCGCCCTGGCGTTCCAGCGGATCGCCGCGCAGCTTGCTGGTCACCTGGCGCAGGATTGCGGCATGGTCGGCGGCGGACAGTTTGCGCCCGTTCGCCAGTTCCCAGGCGACGCCGAACATGAGCGCGGTGGCGCCGGCAAGCGTGTCGCCCGAATAGCCGCGTGCGGCCAGTTCGCGTTCCCAGACGTCGCGGACCTTGCCCGAGCTGACGAAATCGCCAGGATCGGCAAGCGCAAAGCGAAGCGAGAAGAGTTTGTCGAGCTCCTTCGCCGCCGCCTGCTCAACCCGCCCGGTCAGGCTGCGCGAACGATCGAACGGAATTCCCGCGCGCAGGTCCTGAACATCGCCAGCCGTAGCGGCGCGTTCTTCGGAGCGGGCTTCGCTTGCGGGCGATCCTCCCTCGAACCCTTCTGCGAACAGGCTTGAGACGATCGTCGGATCGACTTCGGCTGCAGTGTCCTCTTCTTCAAGTTTCGAACAGCCTGCCGTCGCAAACAGCAGCAGCGCGGCAATACTGAAACACCTCGCTCGACTAGAACGCCTCAACTCCAGTCCCTTCCTTACAGCCATCGTCAAGCGCCATCATTCGCAAACCGCCGAGAAAGCGAAGCCGGGCTCGACCAAGTGACCTTTTACATCGGCGGGGCGTTTTGAAAGCTTTCCCCTGCAAGCCCTTGTTCAGCTATGAAGCGATCAAATGGCGCTCGGAAAGGAGATCGTTCGTGCGTCTTATCCTTCTTGCCGCGCCCTGCACCCTGGCATTTGCGGCGCCGACGGTGGCGCAAGTGACGGTAGATGTACCGATCTGGGGTAACGGCATTTTGGGTCAGCAGGCAATGCGCAGCACCTTCGACCATCATGATGAGACACATGACATAGGTAGCGAGGTCGAGCGAGCGAAGACGCGGCCCGGCAATTGCTCAGCCGACGCCTTGCCGGTGGCAGATCGCCGCCGCATGGAAAACGAATATGTTCGCCGAGCGCATGCCGATGGCAAAGCCAGTGCCAATGCCTGGGTCCGCGAGCAAGGTATGCGCTTCCGTCGGCAACTGGTGGCGCAAGGCGTCTGCCCTGACCCGGCCACGCGCACCGCCGCTCGGCGGTAACGAGAGGAGAGAAGCATGCGATATAGGACGATCGCTGCAGCGGGGGCCGGCCTGGCCCTGACGCTCGCAGCTGGAGGCGTTGCCAATGCACAGGAAGTCTCGGTCCCGTCCGTGACGGTGGCCAATCCGGGAGGTTACGCCAATCCGCTCAAGCTCGACACGGATCGCTATGATCGTGAGCAACGGGCGAAACAGAATAGTCGCAATGGCGTGCCGACCCGAACGTCGGCTGCATGTTCGGCAGACGCTCTCCCGGCCGCCGAACGCCGTCACCTGGAAATCGAATATGTGCAGCGGGCCAGGGCGGATGGCAAAGCCAGTGCGGATGCATGGGTGCGTGAGCAGGGTAAGCGGTATCGTCTGAAGCTCATTGCACAGGGTATCTGTCCGGATCCTCAGCGCCGCACACAGACGGCCCGCCGCGATCAGTCGAACTCGGACGGTGAGGGTTGTCAAATGACGATGCAGCCCGTCGCAGGCCTAGGCGGCGCGCCCATGACGATGGCAATGGTGCCCGATTGCGGGGATGACGATTGAGATCCGCCGGCCCGTTCAGCGGCCGGGCATTTCGGGCAGGTCCACCGATCCGTGTGCGCCCCGCGCGTTTCGGATCACCGCCAATTCCGATGCCGCTCCCTTTGCAAGGTCGTAGCGCATCCGCACGGCGATGTCGGTTTGGCAAGGCCCCTTGCCGGGCGTATGCGTGCTGCACGCAAGCACGTACGTGCGGATCACGTCCAGCCGCTGCGGATCCAGCTTCAACTGCCAGTTGAGCGCGTGGTTGGGCACACGCCCGCCCAGCGGGTCTTTCGCCAGTGCCTGCCGAGCGATATCGGCCAGCTTGTCGTCGAGGCCGCTGCCGCTGACATAATGGACATCGAGACGCAGGTCGGCGGCCTGCGCCCGGTCCTGCCCTGCCGCGATGGCGATGTGATAGCTTGGTTCGTCGGCGCGCTTCGCCGGCAGACGGCTGTCGAGGGTCAGCGGCACAGGCGCAGTGGTACGGCCCCCCACGGGGCGAAGGATGCGCAGCGCAAGCGTCCCCGGAGCCTCGTCCGCGTCGGCCGGCAAGGCGCGTCGAAACCCTGAGACGCACGGCGTCAGGCGATCGAGGCCTGGCTGCTGGTCGGCGGGATCGAGATCGAGCTCCACGATCGTGCGAAAAGCCGACGTGATCCGCCCGTCATGGATACCCAGCATCGGCACGCCGCATTCGCCGAAACCGGCGTTGAGCGCCTTGATCTTGATCGCGCTCGCCACCGCGTCGGCACGGGCGCGACGCAGGCGCTGCTCACAGGCGGTGCCGATGCGGCATTCCGCAGGCTCGGCATCGATAGCAAAGCGAAGACGTGTCAGCGGGTCGCCCTTCTTCACGAGCGCGACGTCATAATATCCCTTCTGGAGATAGCTGTCGTAAAACGCAAATTCTCCGGGATAGACTGCCTCCGACAGCGCGAGCGCAGCCCTTTCCGATCCCTCCCGATCACCGCAGCCCCCTAACGCGAGCGCGACGAGCCCTGCCGTCCACAACCGAACCGATGCTGCCGCGTCGATACCGCTCATGGTTTACGGCACGACCCCACGATCCGATCAACGCGCAATACTGGACGATCTTCCTCCCCCGGGATGAGGCGCCCATCGATGGCAAGGCATTGCCGGTCCTCCCAGGCCGTCCTGATTGCGGCGAGGTCGGTTGGATCGCCGTTCATAGGTGGCGGCGGCTTGCTGCCATCGACGTCAACATAGAGCATGTGACCGCGCGTCGCATGGCCGTCCGGCGACTGCGGTTCGAACAGCGCGCGACCGGGACATGGCAGCCGGGCGCAACGGATGCCCGTACCGCCGATATGCAGCCGAGAAGCCTCGGCGGTGTCGCCGTTCGCCACCAAGGGCGACGGCGCCGCCTGAACGGCGATCAGGGTTAGCAAAGCCAGCACCGGAGCCGTCATTCGGGTTTCTCCCCCTGCGTTCCCTCCGCAGTATCCTTGCCGCTCTCACGAACCGCAATCGCTCCGGCAAACAGGACCATGGGGGCATGATGGTGGCCGGTATGCGCGCCTACCGCTCTGCCGGCCACGGTGATTTCACGACCAACCGATTGGCGGAGGGTGCGGATCAGTTGCGGCTCTATGGCGATGACATGCACCCGGTCGAAACGCTCGCTCCCGTCGGCGAACTCGCCATCCTCAAGGCAGATTTGCCGTGGCAGTTCGAGGATAAGGGCCTGCTCTTCCGCATCGCCTTGGACGACACTTTCGTAATTGGGCGGTCCGGCGAAGCTCTGGAGGGTCAGCTTTCCGGCGATCGTCACAAGAGTTTCGGGATGGGACGCCACCACACAACGCGAGGCGGTTTGCCCTGCGAAGGCGGGGATGCCGGAGCAAACCGACGCGGCGAAGAGCAGTCCGATCGTCCATCGACCCGAACGTGGAATCGCGCCGTGGAACGCTATCTCGCGAGCCCGCAAAGCCGGAGAGCCCTGCTCGACGCTATCGATTTGCGAGGCCATTGCGCGTCCTCGTCTCCCGGATCTGATCCTTGCGGGCCACCATGTCGTCGCGCAGCTTTTGCAGCCCCGCGCGCACTTCGGCGAGTTCGCTAGAATAGCGCTCCTTCGATGTGAAGCCGTTTGGATGCGCTGCGTCCCAAGCCAGGGCGGCATCGATCTCAGCTACCGCCGCATCGACATCGCCGAACGCATACTCGTTGATCGGTCGGCCGACGGATTCGCTCAACGCCGAAAACAGCGGCTGGTCGTTGGCAAGGGTCGCTGGCCTGGACGCAAGGTGGAAACGATAGCGGAGCTGGCCGATGTAGAACCACCGCACGGCTTCATCCATGCGGCCTTCCCCCATGAGCTTGGTGGCAAGGAAATAGAGCGTGGCGGGATGAGCACTTTCGGCCTGCGCAATGATCTGCGCAGGCGTTTGCTTCGCGGGATCGGCAGGCATCTGTCCCGTCTCCTGCGCTGTGCAAGCCGCCGGCAGCGTCAGCACCAAGGCCGAAAGCAACACAGCTAGGCGATTATCCGACATTGTGGCTACGAACCTCCTAGTTCCTGATCACGAACCTGACTGGTATGACCACACGTATCCGCTCGGTCGTCAGACAGGGAAGCGCGGCGAACCGGCCGACAGCCCGGGCGGCATCGAGCGCGGCCTCGTCCAGCAACGGCTCGCCGGAGGTTTTTGCGATGGAGACGCCGTGGAGACGCCCATCCCAATCGACGTCGATCAGCAGCTTGGCGGTGCCGGTCATCCCCTCCCTCGCGGCACGGGGCGGATATCGGGTACGGCTGGCCAAGGCATTGCGGCTCTGCGTGCTCCAAGCCTCAGACGTGTGGCCCCGGCGGTCCTGGCAATCCGGCTGTTGAGCGGGAACGGTCGAGGATGGCCCGCTCAACAGTAGCAGCAGCGCGGCGCCGTGAGTCATTGGACGCTGCTTCTGACATAATGCCCCCGCAGCCCGACGATAGGGCGTAGCCGTCCATCCTCCTCAATCGCTAGGTGCAGTCGCTCAAACGGCAGGTTCGTTCTGGGGAGGTCGGTGTGGATGAGCTGAATGGCCGGTTCGACGATAGCCACGGGGAAACGGCGCCTGCCCTGGCCCTCGCGGCCATCCGGCGGCGCGATCGTCAGTGCGACAATGCGCCGTCCGGAGGCAAGCGGGAAGGAAGCCACACCCTGTGGGCCCAGGATTTCTCGAGCCGGCGGGCCTCGGTCATAGGCGGCTTCGATCGTGAAGCCGTGCGCTACGCTATTGCTCTCGGGATCGAACACCGCGACCAGCGCTCCACGCGTTGGCGCAAGCGTGGCCTTTGGATCGTCCGCGTCGCATGCTGCGGGAAATTTGAGCGGCTCTGCAGCGGCCGGTACCGCCATGCCCGCGGCTCGGGCGCTATCGCTTTTTTGCACCCTACGCAGTTCGGCTTGGGCATGGACGTCTAGGACGCTGTCGATTTCCGCGACCAGCTTCGGGTCTCCCTGCCACCCTGATCGGGCGGCTAGCCGATCGAGAAGGGACTGCGCCCGATTGCGCGTGAAATCGGCGAATTCCTTGGCTCGGAGCAGTTCCTCCTCGGTCGGCGGCGCGGTGTACACCGCGTCCGACATCGTATGGCCGACACCCTGCTGCAGGAACGCGATGGGACATCTCTGCCGGAATTGCTCACGAGACCGTTCCTTCATCTGGACCGCCTGCATCTCATCCGCCCTGCTGTCCCAAGCGAGAAGGTCGGCCATTTTGAAGCCGACCGGGGCCGCTCTCGCGCGAGGTGTCAGCGTCACGACGCCGCGGTCCACAGACCATTCTCCGGATGCTTCCTGATCCAGCGCCCCGTAGGCAGCTGACCAGTGAAAGGTGCCGTCTTCATGCAGGACCAGTTCGGAGCCTACCTCTCTCATCCCGCTGAGATAGTAGCGACCCGCAAGCGCGGTTTCGCCACCGCCGCCTGGATCGGCGTAAGAAGCGCTTGCAACACCAAGAACCAAAAGCGACCAAATGAAATTGGGAATGCCAATCATGCAGTCTTGTGTAAAAATTTTTTGAGATGCTTCAACCTGCTGATCCGCATCTCGGATCTTGGACCGTTCTAAGCTCAAAATTTGCAGTTACGAATGGAGGCCAAAATACGGGGTGAGTGATGAAGAGGATGACGTTCAGCGAGGCGCAGATCGCGTTCGGCCAGCCAGTCGCGGTCCTCTTCAGAGAGCGAAAGTGGGCTGACCGAAACCCGAGCCATGTTCGACCCGTTTGAGGTGCTACCACCCGCAGGATCGCCGAAAAGCCCCCCTTTCGGACATGAATCGTCCGGTCATAGCTGGTCCAGCCGACATTTCCCGCTTCATCGGATGGGTGGCCGAAACAGACGCTGTTCGTTTCCGCACCGGGATCGCCGCAGATCCGATCCGAGTGCGCGCGACTTCCAACCGCCGTGTCGGTGAGGCGATGGGTGTAGTAGGGGTTGGTCGCGAAATCCTTGCGCGCGGCGCAGACGCGTACGCCGATTTGGACGCTGACCATCGATTTACAAACCCTCGCATCACAGTAGGCTTCGCAGCGCTGCCAGCTCTCAGTGAACGGCTGCCCGGTTCTTCCCTGCGGCATTGCCACGCCGGCAGTTCCGCATAGAACTGCAACGAAGGCGAACAAGGGCCGCATGGAAGCTCCTATTGATGCCGACGTCCATATCGTCGGTCGACAAACCTCAAAGCGATCGATCAGCGGGCATACAAGCCAAGCTGCCGGTCGCTTCGTGTTCACGCTTTCTTATCCGGATCAAATTGCGTATGCGGATTGTGGCTTGAAGTCTGCGGGGGATCTATGGCGAAGTGCTTGATGTCCATGACCATGCTCGTCGGTGTGGTGATGATATGCTCCTCCACAGCGTCCAATGCTGAGCGGGCGCACCGCATCCAGGCGCCTTATGATCCCGCCGCGCACGAGGTGCGCGACGGCGACAACGTCATCCAGGGCAACGCCCTGATCCCGCTAAACGACGGCGATGCCGTGATATGTCGCGGACAGATTGTCTTTCTCGTCCCGGTGACGCCCTACACGATCGAACGAATGACGGTGGCGTTCGAGAGCGAGCGCCAAGGGTATCGCAGTGTCCGGCAGCGGTATAGCGGCCCCCTGGCGCTCCTAGGCCGAGACACGACGTTCCAAGAGCCATTTCCTCCGTTCGAGCCTGAGAACGACCATTATCAGCGATCCGCGGGACGTGAGACACGGTGCGATTCGAGAGGCGATTTCGAATTTTCGGGGGTGGCGGATGGAGACTACTTCGTAACGACGGCCATCACATGGCGAGATCATAGGAGTATGCCGAACGGCGGCGGCCTGATGACCCGCGTTTCACTGCGCGGCGGCCGGACTGCTCGCGTCGTGCTTGCGCCCTGACCGATCCTGCATGGATCCCGATGATGGTCGAACGCGGTTCGCGATACCGGGATATCGCAATGAGCCGTGAGCCGATCGGGCAGCCAGGGAGAATAGCGATGCACGTTGCAGTCATGGTGCCCATCGTCTTCGCGCCGGCAGCGACTTCCTTGCCGGCGCAACCGCGTCTCCTGTTCGAGGTGGTCGACGTCGACCGGGGATCGGTTCCCGCAGGAACGCCGGCGGCCTTTGAGGCCCCGTTCGACGCCCCTTGGGGCCGGACCGATGCGGGCCGACGCATCGCGGGCAAGACGTTCACCTTCGTTCCTCTTGCGCTGATTCCGATATCTTCGACCCGCGTCGCGCTGGTCAGCACCGCCGTCAACGAGTGCACATCCCCCAGTGCGCCGGGCGCACGTCCGTCCACTATCTCGACCATGACGAAGGAAAGCCGCGCTACCCCTATCCGTCGGGCGGCGAGTGGCTGGACAGGGGCGTGAAGACCGCATCCGGTCGATCGGTGTCGCGCTGGGGCTGCACGGACGCGATCGCCGCCGCACCCTTGCTTTATACCGATGCGCCAACATCGGCACCCGGTGTCGCCTGCACGCTGGTGACTCTGACCGAGCTTGCGCCGATGGGTCCGGTCGAAATCGCGCGCTTTCGGACGTTCCGCAGCAATGGCGGAACGGTGAGACTGGCCGGCCGCATCGTCGCCGCCGAAAAGGATCGCAGCTTCACCTTGTCCTATCCCGGCACACAGACCTTCGACGAAATCTATGTCCGCGCCGGGGACGGCGGCTACCGTCCTGTCGCGGGATCGCGGGTGTCTGCGTGCTGAACCGGACAACTGTCCTGTCGCTCGCCTGCGCGCTGCTGGTCGCTCCGACATCGATTGCTGTGGTTCCGCAACAGGCGATTGCGGCCGGCGTGATCGCGCCCGAGCAGGAGGCCGGACGTTCGCTGGCGCAGGCGTCATTCGCGGCTCTCGCCGTGTCAATGGTGCGTATGGAAAGGCTGGTCGCAATCGGACAATTGTGCGGCAGCCTTAACGAGGAAACGGCGGCGCTGATCGTCGAGCGGGCGAGTGCTGAAGTACTCGAAGCGCGGCGGGACCTAGCTGACGGGGATCATACCTGGGCCGACATCTATCTGGAGGGCCTGCGGGCGGGCGCGTTCCAGTCGGCGCAATTGTACGATGTCGCCGACGAACAGTCCTGCCGTCGCTTCGCAGAACCCGGCGGAACATTAACGAAGCTTCTGACCTGGACCGACGAGCCGCAACAGGTATCGCCGGGGATCATCGCCAGTCCCCGGACGACGCCGTAAGCTCGAACGGCAGGGCATGGCTGCCCAGCGGCGCGCTCGGCCTGCTCGTCGCGTAAACGATGCAAGGCGCGGTCTCGATCGTCCTGCCCGCCCTGTTCGGCAACCCTCTCGCCGTAGTTGTCACCAGACGTGATGCGAGCGGCACGGAAGCGTCCAGCTGCCGAGCGATGGATGCAGCGTGACCGTCTCGCCGTCCACCCGCAACCGGACCCCGAGCGAGTTCTGGCGGGCGCTCAATGAGGTGGTCCCACCTTCCTGGACAGTTTGGCGGCTGAGCTAAGCTATACCCTGTTGGTTTACGCCGCCATTCTGGTGAACGCCATATCCGGGGCATCCCTCC